>JBDIAG010000001.1:0-31648 GCA_039812305.1 Actinomycetales bacterium
GCGGCTGGCCGCCGCCCTGCCGTCCTGGCGCTCGTCCAACCGGTTATTCGCACGTCAGCCGGTTGTGGGTCGAGTAGCCCGTGATCGCTGGTTGCTCGGCCCATAGCTGGTCAGCGCGGGAACGGCTGGCTGGACGCGCTTGGGCGCCGGGCGCCAACCGGAGGGCAGTGGGCGGCCAACCGCAGGCAGTAGGCGCCAAACGGCAGGGAGCGGAACGCCAACCGCTGGCAACGGGGCCCAGCGGCAGGTGGTGGGACGCGCAGTCGCCGGCGGCCGCAGGCGCCCGCGACCCCCAGCCGTCGGCCAGCCCAACCGCCGAACAGTCTGCTCAGCCGGAGGTGACGACCGACTTCAGGGCGTCGGCGCGGTCGGTGCGCTCCCAGCTGAATTCGGGCAGTTCGCGCCCGAAGTGGCCGTAGGCGGAGGTCTGGGAGTAGATCGGGCGGAGCAGGTCGAGGTCGGCCACGATCGCGGCCGGACGCAGGTCGAAGACCTCGCGGATGCCCTTGGTGATCGACTCGACCGAGACGTTCTCGGTGCCGAAGGTCTCCACGTAGAGGCCGACCGGGTGGGCCTTGCCGATCGCGTAGGCCACCTGCACCTCGCACCGGGACGCCAGGCCCGCGGCCACGACGTTCTTGGCCACCCAGCGCATCGCGTAGGCGGCGGAGCGGTCGACCTTCGACGGGTCCTTGCCGGAGAACGCGCCGCCACCGTGGCGGGCCATGCCGCCGTAGGTGTCGACGATGATCTTGCGCCCGGTGAGGCCGGCGTCGCCCATCGGGCCGCCGATCACGAACACCCCGGTCGGGTTGATGAAGGTGCGCATCCCGCTGGCGTCGAGCTCGACCCGCTCCAGGACGGGCGTGATCACGTGCTCGAGGATGTCCGGCGTGAGCAGCGACTCCAGGCTGATCCCGTCGGCGTGCTGGGTGGAGAGCACGACGGTGTCGACGGTGACGGCGCGGTCGCCGTCGTAGCCGATCGTCACCTGGGTCTTGCCGTCCGGGCGCAGGTAGGGCACCAGGCCCTCCTTGCGCACCTGCGTCAGCCGCTCCGACAGCCGGTGCGCCAGCCAGATCGGCAGCGGCATCAGTTCGGGGGTGTCGTCGCAGGCGTAGCCGAACATCAGGCCCTGGTCGCCGGCGCCCTGCAGGTCGTAGGGGTCGGTGCCGCCCTCGACGCGCGTCTCGTGCGCCTTGTCCACGCCCTGGGCGATGTCGGACGACTGCTCGCCGATCGACACCTCGACCCCGCACGAGCGACCGTCGAAGCCCTTCTCGGAGGAGTCGTAGCCGATCCGCAGCACCGTCTCGCGGACCAGCCGGGCGATGTCGGCGTAGCCGTTGGTGCGCACCTCGCCGGCCACGTGCACCAGACCGGTGGTGACCATCGTCTCGACCGCCACCCGGCTCTCCGGGTCTTGGGCGATGAGGTCGTCGAGAATGGCGTCACTGATCTGGTCACAGATCTTGTCCGGGTGGCCTTCCGTGACGGACTCGGAGGTGAACAGACGCAGGGCGGACTCGGACAACAACAGCTCCTAGGTAGAACTCGCGAGGACTCTCGGTTGACCAGCCTAGCGGCTGAGCTTCTCCAGGGAATTGCGCAACTTTGAGCTTTGGCTCACGCTCCGAGCGCCTCCAGCCCCACACGGCGCGTCTCGATCACGTCGGGGCACGCGGTGTCGGCCGGATCTGCTTGAGTGGGCGGGTGAGCGATGCGGAGGGGGAGCAGCTGCCGCTGCTGGCGGCGCCGGCCGAGGCCCCGTCGCGTTCGTCGAAACGCTCCACGACGGGCACCGCCGGGCTGGCCGAGCGGGATCCGGTGGCCGAGGTGCGGGTGGAGCTGGCGGTCCCGCACCTGGACCGGGTGCTCGACTATGCCGTGCCGGCCGAGCTCGCCGAGACCGCCCGGCCCGGGGTGCGATGCACCGTGGTGGTGGCCGGTCGCCAGGCGCCGGGCTTCGTCGTCACCCGCAAGGACCGCAGCGATCACCCGGGCCTGCGCAGACTGCACCGGATCTCGTCCGCGCTGCCGGTGCTGACCCCGGCGGTGCTGGGGCTGGCGGAGCAGGTCGCCGCCGAGCACGCCGGCTCGGTCAGCGACGTGCTGCGACTGGCGGTTCCGCCCCGGCACGCCCGGACGGAGAAGTCGGTGCTGGCCGCCGAGCCGGTGATCCCGCCCACCCCGGATCGTCCCGACGCGACGATCTGGGAGTCCTTTCGAGGGGGTGTCGCGTTCCTCGAGCGGGTCGTCGCCGGGCAGGCGCCGCGGGCGGTCTGGACGGCCCTGCCGGCCGCCGACGATGCCGCCGGCTGGCCACGGGCGCTGGCCGTCGCTGCGCTGACGGCGGCGTCCGCGGGCCGGGGGAGCCTGCTGGTGGTGCCGGATCGTCGTGACGTGCATCGGCTGGTCCACCAGCTGGACGAGCTCGACGCCGGCGATCTCGTCGCCCGGCTGACCGCGGATCTCGGCCCGTCCGCGCGCTATCGGGCGTTCCTGCAGATCCTGCGGGGGGAACGGCCGATCGTGGTCGGCACCCGCGGGGCGGTCTTCGCCCCGGTGCCGCGGCTGGGCCTGGCCGTCTGCTGGGACGACGGGGACGACCTCCTGGCCGAGCCCCGGGCGCCCTATCCGCACGCCCGGGACGTGCTGATCCGGCGCAGTGAGCTCGAGGGCGCCGCCGCGGTGTTCGGCGGCCTGGGCCGCAGCGCGGAGGCCGAACTCCTCCTGCACACCGGATGGGCCAGACAGATCGCGGCCGATCGCACCATCGTGCGGCAACGTGCCCCCCGAGTGGTGACCGCGGGGGACGACGACCTGCGCGATCCGGCGGCCCGCACCGCCCGGATCCCCTCGCTGGCGCTGCGGGTGGCCCGGGAGGCGCTGTCGTCCGGCCCGGTGCTGGTGCAGGTTCCGCATGCCGGCTACGTGCCCGGGCTGGCGTGTCAGGAGTGCCGCCGGCCGGCCAGGTGTGCCCACTGCGGCGGCCCGCTGGCGCTGACCGCTCGGGCCGGCACCGCCTGCTGCGGATGGTGCGGGCGGACGGTGACGGTCGGGCCGGCGGTCGGACCGTCCGGGCAGTGGCGGTGCGGCACCTGCCGATCCACCCGGCTCCGTGCCGTACGGGTCGGTTCGAACCGCACCGCGGAGGAGATCGGCAGGGCCTTTCCCGGTGTGCCGGTGCGGATCTCGTCCGCCGAGAAGGGCATCGTGGACGGCGCGGACGTCACCGGCGGGATCGTCGTCGCCACCCCGGGCGCCGAACCGGTCGTGACCGGGGGGTATGCGGCGACGCTGCTGCTGGACGGCTGGGTGCCGCTGTCCCGGCCGAGCCTGGACGCCGCCCTGGAGGCTGCCCGCCGGTGGTTCACGGCCGCGGCGCTGACCCGGCCGGCCCCGGACGGCGGCCAGGTCGTCCTCGTGGCCGAGAGTGCGCAACCGGCGGTGCAGGCGCTGGTCCGCTGGGATCCGGCCGGCCTGGCCGCTCGTGAACTGGGTGAGCGGACCGAGCTCGGACTGCCGCCGGCGGGGGTGCTGGCGGAGGCGGTCGGGACGGAACTCGACGGCTTCCTCCAGGTGCTGAGACTGCCGGCCGGCGTGGAGGTCATCGGCCCCCTGCCGCTGCCGTTGCCGACCTCCGACTCCGCCGCCCGGCAGGCGCGTCCCGGTGACGAGCCCACCCCCCGGATGGACGTCGTCGAGGCCGGGGCGGCCCGCGTGCTGTTCCGCGCCCCCGGCAGCCAGCGACTCGCGCTGGCCCGGGCGCTGGCGGCGGGCGGCGGCGTGCGGTCGGCGCGCAAGGCGGCCCTGCCGCGGGTCAGGATGCGCGCGGACGCGTTCTGACCGGCGTGCGCCCGAACTGACCGGAGTACGCCCGAGCCGGCGACCCGCCGCGGTCAGCCGACGACGTCGAATCCGTCCGGGCCGACGACGAGCACCCCACCCGGGACAGTCGTCACCGTGGACGACCGGCCGGAGCCGGCGCGGAAGGCCGGTTCGTCCGAGAGTGGCTGGACGAGAACCCCTTTCGTCGAGGTGTTGGAATCGTCGACACAGGTCACGACGATCGCCTCCGGCGTGGCCGCCGCCTGGGCGACATTCGGGCAATCGGCGGGCCAGGTCACCTCGCGGATCGTCTGCAGCCGTGGGTCCCAGTACTGCCGGGCGTCCCCGCCGATGACCGGGACCGGCCCGGTCACGTACACGTAGGTGTTCGGTGGCAACTCCTGCAGCGCCCGGCCGGTGTGCGCGTCGAGCAGGACGGTCGGCAGGGCGACGCTGCCGAGCGTGAAGAAGGCGATCACGTCGCTGTGCGGGGAGGTCGCCAGGTACGGGTCGAAGGAGACCCGCTCGGAGGGAAGGGGAAGCTCGTAGGTCCAGGCGATCTTCCCGGTCCGCTGGTCCACCGCGTGCACCACGGCGTCGCCGTCGCAGCGGACCGTCCGCAGCGCCACCTCGTGGGTCGCGGCGGGGAGGGCGAACATGTACTCGCACTCGGTGGGTGGCCGCCACCGCCACCGGTCCTCGCCGGTGCGGGCGTCGATGCCGAGCGCCTCACCGTCGGCTCCGGCGACCACCAGGGTCTCGTCGGTCATCGTGAACAACCCCGATTCGCCCGCCAGAACGCGCTGGGCGAGCACCTCGCCGGTGAACCCGTCGAGGAAGACGACTCTCGTCGCCCGGGTGTCGCGGCCTCCGCCGGCGCTGAACGGCACGGCGACCACGGCTCCGTCCGGACTCGCGTACACCTGGAACGCGTTCGCCCCGCGCAGTTCGTACGACCAGCGCACCTTGCCGGTGGCAGCGTCGACGCCGGCGGCACCGCGGTCGGGCGCGCCGGGGTATTCCAGCACGGTGGCGAACCCGGTGCCGGCCGGGACCAGCGCGTTCTTGACGATGCCGATGCCTCGGTCGGTGTCATCGTTGTGCCACAGGGTGTTTCGCGGAACCGGCGGTATCGGTGCGGCCTCCTGCGGGCTAGCCGTCGTCGAGCGCGCGGGCAGGTCGCGCAGCGTCGGCGCGGCGCCCGCGCCGGCGGCGAGCAGCGCTGCGCAGGTCAGGACGGCGGTGACCGGGGGCGCCCAGAGCCGGTTGGGTCCGGCCGACTCGCCGCGCGCCGGAGAGCCGGGCCGCCCGGTGGTGACCTGGGCCGCCTGGAGCGGGTTCGACGCAACGGCCGCGTCGCGACCCGGTGCGTCGGACCGCGCCTCGGTGACCTGGGTCGCCTGGGGCCGGTTCGACCGATCGCCGTCCGACGGCGCGCGGTCACGGCCCCGCACCGACAGGAGCAGGCTGATCGTGAGGACGAGGCCGCACAGGGCCAGCACCGCCAGCACCGGCCCCGGCGTCCCCCGGCCGACGTCGCGACCGAACAGCACGGCGGCGGTCACGGTGAGTGCGGCCGCGATGCCGGCCACGACCCAGGTCCCCCGGGCGCCGGTGCGCCGACCGGATGCGGAACCGTCCCGGCGGAAGGCGAGCGCCACCGCACCGACTCCCAGGACGCCGAGGACGCTGACCGGCAGACCCAACGAGGACGGCGTCGCCGCGTCGCCGTCGAAGAGCCAGCTCGCCGCCACCGCCGCGACGATCGAACCGAAGGCAAGGCCGAACCACCATCGGGCGAACACAGGGGATCCTCTCGTCGGGCGGGCTGGTCGGGAATCGTAGACGTTGGTCGTCGCGACGACGTTCCCGACCCGACGACGGCTGGTTAGGTTAGCCTTACCTTTGTGTCTGAGACAAAGCGGTCTGAACGTCGCCTCTCCGCCACCGTGCTCGTGATCGGCACCGGTGGATCCGGCCTGCGGGCCGCCATCGAACTCGCCGAGGCGGGCGTCGACGCGCTCGTCGTCGGCAAACGTCCCAAGGCGGACGCCCATACCACCCTCGCCGCCGGCGGCATCAACGCCGCCCTCGCCACGATGGACCCGCAGGACTCGTGGCAGCAGCATGCGGCGGACACGATCACCGAGAGCTATCTGCTCGCCGACCCGCGCACGGTCGAGATCGTCACCCGCAACGCGGCGCGCGGCATCGAGGATCTCGAGCGGTACGGAATGCCCTTCGCGCGGGAGGACGACGGCCGGATCTCGCAGCGCTTCTTCGGGGCGCACACCTTCCGGCGGACCGCCTACAGCGGCGACTACACCGGTCTGGAGATCCAGCGGACGCTGCTCAACCGCGCGGCGCAGCTGAACGTCCCGATCATCGACTCGATGTACGTCACGCGGCTCCTGAGCCGCGACGGAGCCGTCTTCGGCGCCTACGGCTTCGACGTGGGCGACGGCACCCGGTACCTGATCCACGCCGACGCCGTCATCCTCGCCGCCGGCGGGCACAACCGGATCTGGCGGCGCACCTCCTCGCGGCGCGACGAGAACACCGGCGACTCGTTCCGGCTCGCGGTGGAAGCCGGTGCGAGACTGCGTGATCCGGAGCTCGTCCAATTCCACCCGTCCGGCATCCTCGAGCCCGAGAACGCGGCCGGGACGCTGGTCTCGGAGGCTGCCCGCGGCGAGGGCGGCATCCTCCGGAACGCGCTGGGCGAACGGTTCATGGAGCGCTACGACGCGGACCGGATGGAGCTGTCCACCCGGGACCGGGTGGCCCTGGCCGAGTACACCGAGATCAAGGAGGGTCGTGGCACGCCGAAAGGCGGTGTCTGGCTGGATGTCTCGCATCTGCCGCGAGCCACGATCATGCGCAAGCTGCCGCGCGTCTACCAGACGCTCCTCGAACTGCAGATGCTCGACATCACCACGAGCCCGATCGAGATCGCGCCGACCGCGCACTACTCGATGGGCGGGGTGTGGGTGCGTCCGGAGGATCACTCGACCGACGTGGCCGGCCTGTACGCCCTCGGCGAGGCCGCCAGCGGACTGCACGGCGCGAACCGGCTGGGCGGCAACTCGCTGATCGAACTGCTCGTCTACGGACGGATCACCGCGGCGGCCGCGGCCGCCTACGCCGACGGGCTGGACGCCCAGCGCAGGTCGGCGGACGCGGTGGCGCGGGCGCGGGCCGAGGTGGACGACCTGCTCGCCGCGGACGGACCGGAGAACGTCCGGGCGCTGCAGCGGGCCGTCCGCGACATCATGACCGAGTACGCGGGCGTCGTCCGCGACGAAGCCGGGCTCGTCCGCGGGCTGGCCGAACTCGACGTGGTCGAGGAGCGCGTGGCGTCGGTCGGCGTGCACCCGGACCTGGCCGGCTATCAGGATCTGGCGCACGCCTTCGACCTCAAGGCCTCCATCCTGGCCGCCCGGGCGACCCTGCAGGCCGCCCTGGAGCGGCGTGAGACCCGCGGTTGCCACAACCGCGGCGACTACCCGAATCTGGATCCGGAACTGCAGGTGAACCTGGTCTGGAGCGGTGACGGCACGGTGACGCGGGAGGAGATCGCGCCCGTGCCGGCCGAGATCGCCGCGATGATGCACGAGGTGTCGAGCACCGGGAAGTTCGTCGAGTGATCAGCCGGCGTAGGTGCCGAAGCTCCAGGCGTTGCCGTCGTTGTCCCGGACGGCGAAATCGGTTGAGCCGTAGTCCGTCTCCCCGAGTTCGCGGATGATCGCGGCGCCCAGCGCCTGAGCCTTGGCGAAGACCTCCGCGGGCCGGTCGGTGACGACGTAGAGGGACGCCTTGCCCACCGGCACGTCGAAGTCGCTCTCCCGGAAGGTGGCGACCATCACCCGGCCTCCCTCCGGCCAGATCATCTCGGAGTGCTGCACGACGCCGTCGTCGTCGGCGACGAGAATGCCGTCGACGAAGCCGAGTTCGCGCAACCAGGCGCGCAGTGCGAGCGGGTCGTGGCTGCTGATGGCAGACCAGATGTTGTGATCCTGTACGGGTGTCTCACTCATGACTTCATCCTGACGCCGTGCCGTCGCCTCGTCTTGAACCTTTGGGAAGCGTCTGCCGTCGAGAGGCCACGACCCGCCGTCGGTCGGCACCCTCCACGGCGGGTTGCGACCCCTCGACCACCTCGACGTCGTGGGTGGTGGGGAAGACCTCGGTGGCCAGCCACTGGGTCGGGGTGCAGCCCGCCAGGTCGCGCCACTCCCGGGTGAGGTGGGCCTGGTCGGCGTAGCCGCAGGCCGCCGCGACGTCCGCCAGCCTCGGCGTGGGCGTCTGGCGCACCAGGCGGTGGGAGCGTTCGAACCGCATCACCCGCGCCGCGACCTTGGGCGGGTGGCCGAACTCGGCGCCGAACCGGGTGGTCAGCTGCCGCCGGGACCAGCCGACCCGCCGGGCGACCTCCGCGACCGGGAGCGTGCCGTCCGAACCGGCGAGCAGCCGCCAGGCGTGCCAGGTCGCCGGATCCCGCTGGCTGGCGCGTTCGAGCGACGACAGGCCGCGTTCCAGCCGTCCGACGAGGAGTTGCTCGACGAGGGCCACGCGGGTCGGCCAGTCCGGTGCGGCGGCGAGACCGTCCAGCAGGTGCCGGGCGCCGGCGCCGACGACGTCGGCCAGCGAGATGACGTGGCCGGCCAACTCCGACGACGGCATTCCGAGCAGGGCGCGGGCGCCGGCGGGGGTGAGATCCACCTCGATGCCCGCCTGATGGCCGTCGTGATGGATGTGGACCGGCGAGTCGTGGATGCCGCCGACGAGGCCGGCGAACGGGGTCGGTTCGCGCAGCGGTCGGCCCGCTCCGTCGGCAGCCCGGCCGGAGATGACGATCGCGCTCTCGAACGGCAGGATCAGGGTCAGCGACCGGGCCGGCATACCGACGTGGGTGCCGGCGGGGAATCCGGAGAGCTGGTAGCCGATGGTCGCGGTGAAGAAGGCGCGCGTGGCCCGCTGCCCGGGAACCCGGTGCAGATGGATCGCCGTCGGCTGCGCCGGGTGAGACCTCGCGTCCACACCGGCATTGTCCTCCGCCGGCGGCGAGGGGGCGCGGCGACGGTTCGTCCTGGTTGCCAGCGGCGGGGCGGCCGCGCCACGTAGGCTGGAGCCGGTTCAAAGGGAAGGTGTGGCGTGGCTATCAAGGACATCCGGTTGTTCGGCGATCCGGTCCTGCGGGCGAAGGCGGAACCGGTCGTCGACTTCGACAAGCAGATCCGGCAACTCGTGAAGGACCTCGAGGACACCATGCTGGACGCGCCGGGCGTCGGCCTCGCAGCCCCCCAGCTCGGCGTCAGCCTGCGGGTCTTCACCTACTACGTCGACGGCGTGCTCGGTCACCTGATCAACCCCTCGCTCGACCTCACCGAGGAGGTGCAGGACGGCGAGGAGGGTTGCCTGTCCATGCCGGGGATCTACTTCGACACCCGGCGCGCCTACGGTGTCGTCGCGACCGGGCAGAACATGTACGGCGAGCCGATCACCGTCGAGGGCACCGAGCTGCTCGCCCGGTGTGTGCAGCACGAGACCGATCACTTGGACGGCATCCTGTTCATCGACCGGATGGACAAGGCCACCCGCAAGCTGGCGATGAAGGCGATCCGCGAGGCGGAGTGGAACGGCGGGCCGGCGCCGACGGTGAAGGTCAGCCCGCACCCGACGTTCGGCCGGGCTCTGTGAGGCTGCTGTTCGCCGGGACCCCGGAGGTCGCGGTTCCCGCCCTCCGGGCGTTGCTGGCGTCGCGCCACGAGGTGGTCGCGGTGCTCACCCGCCCGGACGCCCGAACCGGCCGGGGACGCCGGACCGCGCCCAGCCCGGTCCGGGTCGTCGCCGAGGACGCCGGGATCGAGGTGCTGACGCCGGTCACGTTGCGCGACCCCGAGGTGGTGGCCGCGATCGCCGCGCTGGACGTCGACTGTGCTCCCGTCGTCGCCTACGGAAATCTGGTTCCCGCTGCGCTGCTGGAGGTTCCGCGGCACGGCTGGGTGAATCTGCACTTCTCGCTGCTGCCCGCCTGGCGGGGGGCCGCGCCGGTGCAGCGCGCGATCATCGCGGGCGACGCGACGACCGGGGCCAGCGTCTTCCAGCTGGAGGCCGGTCTGGACACGGGTCCCGTTTTCGCTAGCGTGCCTGAACCGATCGGGCCCTCGGACGACGCGGGCGCGTTGCTGGGCCGGCTCGCCGACCGTGGCGCGGGCCTGCTGGTGGACGTCCTGGACGGGCTGGAGGACGGGACCGCGGTGGCGACACCTCAAGCCGCGGAAGGCGTCTCGCTGGCACCCAAGCTCGAGGTGGCCGACGCCCGGGTCGACTGGGCGGCCGATGCGGCGGTCGTCGACCGGCTGGTGCGGGGCTGCACGCCGGCCCCCGGAGCCTGGACGACCTTCCGCGGCGACCGGGTCCGTCTGGGACCGCTGCGGCTCGTCGGCGGGATGGACGGTGCTGCGCCACGCGGCGTGTCGGCCGGGAGTTCTGCTTTCGGGGAGCCGGCGTCCCGGACGTCGATTTCGGGTGAGTCGACTTCGGGCGAGTCGACCTTGGGGGAGCTGGCGCCCGGGGAACTGTCGGTGACGAGCCGACGAGTGCTGATCGGGGCCGGGGACGGGCCGATGGAGCTGGGGATTGTGCGAGCGGCGGGGAAGAAGCCGATGCCGGCCGCGGATTGGGCCCGTGGCGTGCGACCCGAGGTAGGGGAGAGATTCGAGTGAGTGGCGATGGTGGACGGCGACCTTCCGGCGGAGGTCGTGGTGGCTCCGGTGACCGTGGCCACGGCCGGGGTTCTGGCCAGGGTCGTGCTTCTGGCCAGGGGCGCGGCTCCGGCCAGGGACGTGACTGGGGCCGGGGCGGCGGCTCCGGCGGCGGACGCGATTCGGGTGGGGGCCGGGGTTCTGGCCGTGGTTCGGGCGAGGGTCGTGGTTCGGGCGAGAATCGCGGATCGGGCCAGGGGCGTGGTTGGGGCCAGGATGGCGGTTCCGATCGGGGTCGTGGTTGGGGCGAGGGCCGTGGGTCGCGTCGGGATGGCGGTTCCGGTGGGGGTCGTTCGAGTGACGGGCGTGACTGGGGTCGAGGTGATGGTTCCGGTCGAGGTCGTGGTTCGGGTGAGGGCCGCGGGCCAGGCCAGGGGCGTGGTTGGGGTGACGGCCGTGGTTCGGCTGACGGGCGTGACTCGGGTCGGGGCGAGGGTTCCGATCGGGGTCGTGGTTGGGGCGAGGGCCGTGGGTCCGGCGAGGATCGTGCGGGCCAGGGGCGCGGCGCTGGCCGGGCGTACGGGTCCGGGCGGGACAAGCCGGGCCAGGGGCCGCGCCGGGATGATCGTCACGGGGGCCCACGTGCCCCGCGCCAGCGGTCGGCACAGGCTCCGGCGCAGCGGGCCAAGTCCGCTGATCCGGCGAGAACCGTTGCCTTCCAAGCGCTGCGAGCGGTCGACTCGGAGGACGCCTACGCCAATCTGGTGTTGCCCAAGCTGATCCGCCGGGCCCGGCTCGACACCCGGGACGCCGCGCTGGCCACCGAACTGGTCTATGGCACTCTTCGGTGGCGAGGACGCTACGACGCCGTGCTCGAGGCCTGTACCGATCGTCCGCTGGCCACCCTCGACGCGCCGGTGCTGGACGCTCTACGGCTCGGAGCGCATCAGCTGCTGGCCACCCGGATTCCGCCGCACGCCGCGGTGTCGGCCACGGTCGGCCTGGCGCGGTCCGAGATCGGGTCCGGCCCGTCCGGCTTCATCAACGCCGTACTGCGCAGGGTGGGCGAGCGGGACGCCGAGACCTGGCTCGGCGAGCTGACCGAAGGCCTGACGACGCTCGAGGCGCTCGCCATGCGGGAGTCGCATCCGGCCTGGATCGTCCGTGCTCTGCGGGAATCCCTTGTCTTGCATGGCCGTTCGGTGGCCGAGCTGCCGCAGCTGTTGGCCGCCGACAACCTGGCGCCGCTGGTGAGCCTGCTGGCACGACCGGGACTGTGCACCGTGGAGGAACTGGTCGCCGCCGGGGCCGAGCCGGGCCGCTGGTCCGCCTACGCGGCCACGCTGCCTTCCGGGGATCCGGGGCGGATCGAGGCGGTGGCGGAGCGACGCGCCCGCGTGCAGGACGAGGGCAGTCAGTTGGTGGCTCTCGCCCTGGCGGGAGTCGAACTACCGGGAGCCGACCGGGACGCGGGTGCAGCCGGCACGGACGCAGGTGGAACCGACCCAGACACCCGCTGGCTGGATCTCTGCGCGGGGCCGGGCGGCAAGACCGCCCTGCTGGCCGCCCTGGCCACCGAGCGTGGGGCCCGGGTCACCGCCGTCGAGGTGGCGCCGCACCGCGCCGAACTGGTGAGTTCGGGTCTGCTGGAGACCGACCCGGTCGAGGTGATCACCGCCGACGGTCGCACCTTCGGAGACGACCACGCGGCCTCCTACGACCGGGTGCTCGTGGACGCTCCCTGCACCGGACTGGGTGCCCTGCGCCGACGTCCGGAGGCCAGGTGGCGGCGCCAGCCCGGCGATCTCGCGACCTTGGCCCCACTGCAGCGCGCGCTGCTCGACTCGGCCCTGGCCGCCTGCCGTCCGGGTGGCGTGGTCGCCTACGCGACCTGCTCGCCGCACCCCGCCGAGACCCTGCTGGTGATCGAGGACGCGCAACGCCGCCACCCCGGCCTCCGCCTGCTCGATGCCCCCGCCGCGATCCGCCGGGCCGCCGACAAGGATCTGGGCGACCTGGGCACCGGCCCCACCGCCCAACTCTGGCCCCACCACCACGGCACGGACGCCATGTTCCTGGCTCTCCTCACTCCGTGACCCCCAACCTCCGTCGAGGGGTCACAACACGCCCCAAAATCGCCGGAATCAGGGCGTGTCGTGACCCCTCGTTTGAGGCCTGTGGATAGCGAGAGCACGATGTTGCGATTGCCGCCACCCTATGGGCGTGGCAGGTACACCTCTTCCGGACGGATTCGACGCCCGGCCGTTCCGGGTCACGGAGGCGCTGGGTAGCGGCCTGACCCGGCGCCGGCTTCGTCAACCGGATCTGGTCGCTCCGACCCCCGGCGTGCGGACCGGCCGGGAACCGACGTCCCTGGCCGAGCTCGTGCGAGTCTTCGCTGTGGCGTTGCCCGACGGCGTGGCGTTCTCGCATCTCACCGCGGCCCGTCTGCTGGGTATCCCGCTGCCCATGGCCGTCGAACAAGAGATCTCATCGCTCGACGTGATGTGCCGATCGACGGCCACCCGGATCCGCAGGACGGGATGCCTCGGTCACCGAGGCCTGGAGCTGCGCGACACCGTCCAGCACAGCGGGGTTCGGGTCACCGGGCTCGCGGACACCTGGATCGATCTCGGAGAGGTGATGGATCGAGGTCTCGGCCTCGACGATCTCATCGTCGCCGGGGACTACGTCGCCGGCCGGCTCCGCACCACGGATCCGCTCAGGCAGCGGCTGGACCGCAGAACCCGTCCCCGGGGCAAGAGGTTCCTGACGGCCGCGCTGCGGGAGATCCGGGTGGGAGTCCTCTCGCCCATGGAGACCCGGGCCAGGCTGATGTTCGTCCGGGCCGGGCTGGCGCAGCCGGAGGTCAATGCCACCGTCGACGACTGGGCCGGGGAGTGGCTCATGATGGGAGACCTGGTGTGGCGTCGTCCGCGCGTGGTCGTGGAGTATCAAGGCTCGGTACACGCGCCGATCGAACAGCGCTCGATCGACGCGCAGCGCCGCGACCTGGCCGAGTCGAATGGATGGCTGTTCATCGAGATGTTCAAGGAAGACGTCTACCGTCCCGCACGACGTGCCCAGCTCATCACCCGTCTCCGTGTCGCGCTCACCCGCAACTCCGACCTGCGCCCGTCGAGGGGTCACAACACGCCGTGAAACGGCCGGAATCGGGGCGTGTTGTGACCCCTCGACAGGTTAGGTTGGCGCCTATGGGCGTCCAGATCTCACCGAGCATCCTGAACAGTGACTTCTCCGATCTCCGTGGCGAGTTGGAGAAGATCGCGTCGGCCGACTGGGCCCACATCGACGTGATGGACAACCATTTCGTGCCCAATCTGACGCTCGGACTCCCGGTGGTGGAGAGGATCCTGGACGTCAGCCCGGTGCCGGTCGACTGCCACCTGATGATCGAGGACCCGGACCGCTGGGCGCCGGGGTACGCCGAGGCGGGGGCCCAGTCGGTGACCTTCCACGTCGAGGCGGCCACGGCGCCGATCCGGCTGGCCCGGGAGTTGCGGCGGCTGGGAGCCCGCGCGGGGATGGCGCTGCGTCCGGCGACCCCGGTGGAACCGTTCCTGGACCTGCTGCCCGAGATGGACATGCTCCTCGTGATGACCGTCGAGCCGGGTTTCGGCGGACAGAAGTTCCTCGACGTCTGCCTGCCCAAGGTGCGTCGGGCTCGCGCGGCGATCGAGGAGGCCGGCCTGGAGGTCTGGGTGCAGGTGGACGGCGGCGTCTCGACGGAGACCATCGAGCGGGCCGCCGAGGCGGGCGCGGACGTTTTCGTGGCCGGTTCGGCCGTCTACGGAGCCGACGACGCGTTCGCCGCGATCGCCGATCTCCGCAAGCTGGCGGAGTCCTGCGCGGCCGGCGGGTGATTCCCCTCACCGGTGAGGCGGACGACCCACTCGCCGGGGCAGGTAGGCTGAACACCTGTGAAGACGTTCGATGCGCTGTTCGCCGAGCTGGCCGAGAAGGCCCAGACCCGTCCCGCGGGCTCGGGCACCGTGGCCGAGCTGGATGCCGGCGTCCATGCCATCGGCAAGAAGATCGTCGAAGAGGCGGCCGAGGTGTGGATGGCCGCCGAGCACGAGTCGTCGGAGCGGGCCGCGGAGGAGATCTCCCAGCTGCTCTACCACCTGCAGGTGCTGATGCTGGCACGTGGGCTGACTCTCGCCGACGTCTACGCCCATCTCTGAGGCGCCGCGGCGGCACGCTCCACTCGATGTGAAACTCATTCTCAACCATAAGCTTTCGCGGGCGCGAGCCCGCCGATCACGAGGCAGAAGATGATCCGTATCGCCGTCCCGAACAAGGGATCCCTGGCCGAGCCCTGCGCCGAGATACTCGCCGAGGCGGGGTACGCCGTGCATCGGGACGGCAAGACGCTGGTGCTCGCCGACCCGGCCAACGACGCCGAGTTCTTCTTCCTGCGTCCGCGCGACATCGCGGTCTACGTCGGCTCGGGCACTCTGGACGTCGGCTTCACCGGCCGCGATCTGCTGCTGGACTCCCGCGCGCAGGCCGAGGTGGTGCTGCCGCTCGGCTTCGCCAAGTCCACCTTCCGGTTCGCCGCGCCGGCCGGATCCGCGACCGGCCTGGCCGACATCCAGGGCAAGCGGGTCGCCACCAGCTACGACGGCCTCGTGCGCGACCACCTGGCGGCCAACGGCATCGAGGCCAGCGTGGTGCGGCTGGACGGCGCGGTGGAGTCCTCGATCCAGCTCGGCGTGGCGGACGTCATCGCCGACGTCGTGGAGACCGGGACCACGCTGCGGGCGGCCGGCCTGGAGGTCTTCGGCGAGCCGCTGCTGCAGTCCGAGGCGGTCCTCATCGCTCGCTCCGGTGAGCAGCCCTCCGGCATGGGCGTCCTGATCCGGCGCCTGCAGGGCGTGCTCGTCGCCCGGCAGTACGTCATGGTCGACTACGACGTGCGGGTCGACCTGGTGGAGAAGGCCTGCGCGATCACGCCCGGGCTGGAGTCGCCGACGGTCTCGCCGTTGCACGACAAGGGCTGGGTCGCCGTGCGCTCGATGGTGCCGCGGGCGATCACCAACCAGGTGATGGACGATCTCTACGATCTCGGGGCCCGGGCGATCCTGGTCACCACCATCCACGCCTGCCGGTTGTGACCCGATGACGACGCCACCGGATCTCTACGCCGTCTTCGCTCCGCGCCGGGCGCGGGTGGTCGCGGTGGTCGTGGCCGTGCTGTTCATGCTCATGATGATCCTGCTCGGCCTTCTCGTCCCCGGTGCCGGTCTCTTCGACCTGGTGGCGTTCATCGCCTGCGGAGTGCTCGTCGCCTGGCTGCTGTACCGGCTGGCCGGCGTGTACGCGAAGCCCTCACCGTCCGGGCTGGTGGTGCGCAACCTGTTCATCACCACCCGCCTGGAGTGGGCCCAGATCGTCAGCGTCCGGTTCGGCGACCGCCCCTGGCCGCAGCTCGACCTGTCGGACGGCGACACCCTGGCGGTGATGGGCATTCAGCGTGCCGACGGCGACTTCGGCCGGCAGGAAGCGGTGCGGCTGGCGGATCTGGTCGAGGAACACGGCGCTCAGGATCGCTGAACCCGGCGTCGGGATGGCAAGGTTGGGCCATGGGATGGACCTGGAAGTTCCACGACGCGGCCGGCGGCGACCTCACCACGACGGCCGACACGAGCATGACCGACACCGACTTCCCGACGCAGGCGGACGCCGAATCCTGGGTCGGGGAGGAATGGCACAACCTGGTCGCCGACGGTGTCGATTCGGTCACCCTCTACGAGGACGGCGACCGTCGCTACGGCCCGATGTCCCTGCGCCCGGCGGAATAGCCCCGGCGGAGAACGAGGAGTCACAACACGCCGTGAACCTGAGTTCTCCAGGGCGTGTTGCGACCCCTCGACTGGCTCGGGTAGCCCCTAGCCTCGGGGTAGCCCCTAGCGACGAGGCGCCTCGCCGCGGGCGACGGCGGGACGGGGGAGACGCCAGCGACGGATCTGCAGGGCCCGGGAGACGCCGTAGGCGACGTGGCCCTTCGGGTTGAAGTCCTCCCCGAAGCGCTCCTTCAGTCGCTTGCGCAGCAGGCGAGCGAGACGGGTGCAGTCGAGGACGACCAGCAGGATGGTGCCCCACAGCACCGCGGTCGAGATCAGCTGGAAGCGTGCGGCGTTCTCCACCGTCAGACCCAGGAGCTGCGGGCCCAGCACCAGCACGATCGCGGCGAACGCCAGCAGCAGATAGAACTCGCCGACGTTCCAGCGGCCGTCGACGACATCGCGGACGTAGCGGCGCACCGGGCCCGCGTCGCGCGGACCGAGGCCACGCTCGTCGCCGGAGTAGAGCGCCTGACGTTGTGACTCCCGCTGAGACCGGGCACGTTCGCGATCCCGCTTGGCGGCCGCCTTGCGGTCGGTGGGCACCATCGGACGCTTGCGGGCCTGCTCACGCTCCTTGCGGGTGGGCGTGGGGCGGTTCTTAGCGCCCGGCCGTTCAGGGGCGGCGGGCGCCGGGGCCTCGGGAGTTTCCTGCTTCTTGCGTCCAAACACACGGATATCCTAACCGGCGCCGAGCCATGCACCGTCCGCGGCGGGCTGAGTCCAATGCCATGAGTGGTGCGAATGCCTTGCGTGCCCGACCTGAACCGCTCCGATCAGATGTTCGGCGCCTCGGCCGGGCTGAGCATCTGGTGGAGTTTCTTGATCGTCAGCCTGATGTGCTGACGCTTGGAGCATTGGGCTGCCCTGGTTGATCGAGGTCCCGGCAGAATGCTGAACGCTGGTGGTGTTGAGGAAGGTGATTGGACGTGAAGTTATCTCCGCTGTGCCAAGCGTTTACTTAGCAACCGACCTATAAGACTTAGACCATGTGCTAATATGAAGAATCCACCTGCGGAAATCGCCACACCCAAATACAGAATTTTCCTTGAAGGTATCTATTCCAAGGGCACAAGAATGGAACCGGCCACTATGCATAGGAGGGATGAGATAAGGAGTAACAACCTCCAGTAGCGTACTCGCCAAACGTGGGCGGGGAGGCGCTGGGCAAAGTCATCAATGTCGCGTATCCACTCCTCTGACCAGACTAGGCCGTCAAGGCCCGAGGGCACTTCCCCAACGAGCAGGCCGCGCTGAAGTGCGTCTACCTCGCCGTCATGGCACTGGACCCCACCGGCAAGGGCAGAGCCCGCTGGACCCAACGATGGAAGCCAGCACTCAACGCATTCGACATCCGATTCGACGGCCGACTCAGCGCCGCCCGAGCCTAAACAACACAACCAGTTACACCGTTAAGTTGACAGGCCCGCATGCGGCGGTTTGAGACCACCCCCTGAAGGGCGATCCCGGAGGGCCAGACCTCCATGTCTCCTACAGCATCGACTCAAATGCACCCTAACTACCCATAAGGAACCTTTCGTCGGTCGTGGCACAATGAATGGTTACGTCTGCTTCTATCACGTAGACCTCTGGATCTTTCGGATTGTATCGGATGAGTATGCTATCGCCCGTGCGATACTCCTTGGTAGCCCACAGTTCGTCGAAGATCCCTTCAAGGGTGGATAGACTCACACAACGAAAGAACCTCTGAAGCAGCCATACGCAGTCTGCTAGAATGCACAGAGGGCTGATCGGATGAGGTCGGTAGACGACAAGGGAAGTCGATGGACAACTCTCCGGGAAAGTTGCGATCCGACAAACCACCGCGGTGTGTCACGTACCGAACTGCCAGTCCCGTTCTGTCTGGCATGCTGGGACCCAAATAACCCTCAGGCATCCAGGCGTGAGCAGAGGCAGGGTTGCCTTGCGTGGATTCAAATGGAATTACGCGAGCTCTACTTGACCCTTTTTGTCAGGTCGAATTCAGATCCATCCTTCAGCTTGAATACCAATTTCCTGCGTTGCAAAAACCGTGCATTGCGACGTTCGAATCTTGCGTTTAAGTAGTCGATAGAGATGCTGACATAGTCCGCCGCCAACTCGGAAAGCAGACGCTGGTCCCATTCGAATAGAACACCCTCAAATCCCTGGTCCGTGCGGATTAGGTAGGCTTCGGAACCAAACTCTAGACGCGTCCATTGCGAACTATCCCGAAGGTTCTCTATCCTGGTTCCACCATAAGGTAGATCATCGCAGTAGGCACATCGAGCTTGATCCCCTACAAGGCCTATTATCGCTTCATGCATTGAACGTGGATTCATTTCTTCCACAATCCTACATTGTAGGATTTCTTAGTCGTGTGGAAGTCGATCCCGCCATACCTCCGACTGAAGTGTCCGTGCAGCCGCGTGGCCTGTCGCTTAGCCCCAGAACTCTTTAACCAGTGTTTCCGAGTGTTCCCGAAGGAGACGTGGAACTCTCCCACGCCTTGACTTCGGCCAATGCGCAACACGGGATTGCCATCCCGCACGAAGTGACGTGCTTTCGCCACCACCTTGGCGATCCGCGAAGCACCTTTTGCTGCATGAAGTGTGGTCTGAACGACTCTAACTGCCCGATAGGCGCGATAGGCCCAAACGGCCGCCCCGAGACCTGGTACAAAACCTACCGCGGCGAGGGCGATCGCTGTCTTATGTTTCCAAAGGAACTTCCCGACCTTTTTCAAAGTGATCTTGTGTCCGTCGAGGTCGGCGCCGTTGATGGGGTCGGTGGGGTGGGTGTAGGTGGTGTCGTTGCCGCCGTATTCGGGGTCGGGGCTGGTGAAGTGGCCGGTGATGGTGTTGTAGAGGCGGGCGCCCATGAGGATGAGGCGGGCGGGGGTGTCGGTGGAGCGTTCGGCGGTGCCGTGCCAGTTGTAGGCGGCGGGGGTGGCGCCTGGGGTCGTCCCGGTGAGGGGGTTGCCGTATTCGTCGGTGGCTTGCCAGGTGTCGATGCCGGTGGCGTCGCCGGTGGCGGGTAGTTGGCTGGTGGTGACGATGTCGCCGTGCAGGTTGGCCAGGGTGAGGGTGGAGGTGGTGGTGGGTCCGCTGAGGGGTGGTTCGGTGGTGTCGGTGGTGGCGGCGAGGCCGTTGCCGAGGCCGCCCAGGTAGCGGGTGGTGGTGGTCTGGTTGCCGCCGGTGACGGGTCGGGTTTCGACGGTCCAGGCGGGGTTGTCGCTGGTGTCGGCGTAGGCCCGGGTGAGGGTCTTCGGGGTGGTGCCGGTGGAGGTGGCGGCCAGGCGCCGGCCCATCGTGTCGTAGGTGTAGGTCTGGGTGGTGCCGTCGCTGGTGATGGTGTCGACGGAGTCGTCGGCCCGGTAGGTCAGGGCGGTATTTCCCCCGGTGGGGGTGTCGACGGCGGGCAGCGTGGTCACCCGGCCGAGCGCGTCGTAGGTGTAGTTGCCGGTGGCGGTGCCACCGGCCGTGGTGTTGCTGCTGGTGGTGATCCGGTCGGCGGTGTCGAGGGTCCACGCCCGGGTCGACGTGGTCGTGGTGCCGGTGGTGCAGTCGGAGCCGGTCCCGGCCTGCCGGGTGGTCTGCCCGGCGCGGGCGCCGTTGGCGGTGAAGGTGTAGTCGCGGCGGGTGCAGCCCAGGCTGGTGTCGGGGTTGGCCGGGTCGAGGGTGGTGTCGACAACGCTGGTGAGTTGGCCGAGGCCGTTGTAGCTGTAGGCGTGCCGGTACTGGTCGGCACCGGTGGCGCCGGGCCCCGGCGTGCCGGACAGGTCCGGAGTGAGATCGGCCACGACCCGGCCCTGGGTGTCGTTGGCCTGGGTCCAAGCCATCCAGGGCTGGTCGTCGGGGCCGGTGTAGGTCAGGCCGACGGGCTCGCCCGCGGTGTCGTAGCTGGTGGTCTGGGTCAGCCCGCCGGGCATGGTCTGGACCACGAGGTTCCCGGCGGCGTCGTAGGCGCCGGCGAAGGTGAGCGTGCGCCCGCTGGTGGTGTGGGTGATGCTGGTGGCCATGCCGCGGCGTTCGACCTTGCCGTTGGCGTCCGGGCCGTACCCGAACGTGGTGCTGCCCTTCGGATCGGTCACCGTCAACACGCGATCCAGGTTGTCATACGTGGTGGTGGTCGCGGTCTGTCCGGACGGGGTGTAGGTGGTCTCCCGTCCCCATCCGTCGTAGCCGGTGGTGATGGTGCCGGCGGTTGAGGTGAGGCTGGTGGCCAGCCCCGTGGTGAGTGAGTAGGCAGTGGTGGTGGCGGGCACATGTGTCACCTCTAAGGCAAAACCGCTGTAAGTGACATTGTGGCCGAACAGAGGAATCCAACCCGACCTCAATGTGCCCTGGCGACAAGACCTGGCCTTATCACCCCAAAGTCCCAAACCAACTACTGATATCAATCGCTCAATAGCCCGTTCGGCGGTATCAATAGCCCGTCCGGTCGAATCGGACCACAGAGTGCCATGTCAACATGGCTTAGGTGTGCGCATTGCGAAGCGGTCGAACGGCCGCCCGGGCCACCCACTAGCCTGAGGCGATAGTCCGTACGAGTTCACTGGGAGACCTTCGATATGACCGGCAGCACTCCGTCCTCGCTCAAGATCGCCGTCGTCCCGGGTGACGGCATCGGCCAGGAGGTGACGGCCGAGGCTCTCAAGGTGCTCACCGCCGCCGCGGAGCAGGACGGCGTGGCGATCGCTCCCACCGAGTACGACCTGGGCGCCCGGCGCTGGAACGCGACCGGGGAGGCCCTGCCGGCCAGCGTGCTGGAGGAGATCCGCGACCACGACGCGATCCTGCTCGGCGCGGTGGGCGACCCGTCCGTCCCGAGCGGGGTGCTGGAGCGCGGGCTGCTGCTGAAGCTGCGCTTCGAGCTCGACCACTACGTCAACCTGCGCCCGTCCAAGCTGTTCCCCGGCGTACCCGGCCCGCTGGCCGACCCGGGCCAGATCGACTTCGTCGTCGTGCGCGAAGGCACCGAGGGTCCGTACACCGGCAACGGCGGTGCGCTGCGCGTGGGCACCCCGCAGGAGGTCGCGACCGAGGTCAGCGTCAACACGGCGTTCGGCATCCGGCGGGTCGTGCAGGACGCCTTCACTCGCGCCGCCGCCCGCCCGCGCAAGCACCTGACCCTGGTGCACAAGCACAACGTGCTGACCTTCGCCGGGCACCTGTGGCGGCGCCAGTTCGAGGCCGTCGCCGCGGAGTTCCCCGACGTCACCACCGACTACCAGCACGTGGATGCGTCCACCATCTTCCTGGTGACCAACCCCTCGCGGTTCGACGTCATCGTCACCGACAACCTCTTCGGCGACATCGTCACCGACCTGGCCGCGGCCGTCACCGGCGGCATCGGGCTGGCCGCCTCCGGCAACATCAACCCGGACCGGACGGCCCCGTCGATGTTCGAGCCCGTGCACGGCTCCGCGCCCGACATCGCCGGGCAGGGCAAGGCCGACCCCACCGCCGCGATCCTCTCGGCCGCGATGCTCGCCGAGCACGTCGGCCTGGCCGGGGCGGCCGCGCGGATCGACGCCGCGGTGACCGCCGACATGGCCGACCGGATCTCCGCGACCGCCGTCCGCAGCACTCCCGAGATCGGCGACGCGATCGCGTCCCGGCTCTGAGGCTGCCGGGCGGCTGCCAGCCGCTCCGGTGAGATAACGTGCCCCTATGAGCGCGAGCACCACCGAAACGGCCACAGCGGGCTTCACGATTGAACGTCGTTCCGATCCGCGGCCGGTCGCCGAGCGGGAGGCGATCCTGGCCGACCCGGGCTTCGGCAAGTTCTTCACCGACCATCTGGCCCGGGCGACGTGGACGAAGGGGTCCGGCTGGAGCGACCTGCGGGTCGAGGCCTACGCCCCGCTGCAGCTCGACCCCGCGGCGGCGGTGTTGCACTACGCGCAGGAGATCTTCGAGGGGCTGAAGGCCTACCGGCACGCGGACGGCTCGGTGTGGGGGTTCCGGCCCGAGGCGAACGCGGCCCGGTTCGCCCGCTCGGCGAAAAGGCTTGCGCTGCCGGCGCTTCCAGCCGAGACGTTCCTCGCGTCGCTGGAGGCGCTGGTCGCCACCGACATCGACTGGGTGCCCTCGGGCGGGGAGACCAGCCTGTACCTGCGCCCGTTCATGTTCGCCTCCGAGGCGTTCCTCGGGGTGCGTCCCTCCAACCAGGTGGACTATCTGCTGATCGCCTCGCCCGCCGGCGCGTACTTCTCCGGCGGGGTCAAGCCGGTGTCGATCTGGCTGTCGCAGGAGTACTCCCGGGCCGCTCCCGGAGGCACCGGCGCCGCCAAGTGCGGCGGCAACTACGCGGCGAGTCTGCTGGCCCAGTCCGAGGCGAGCGAGCACGGCTGCGACCAGGTCTGCTTCCTCGACGCGATCGAGCACCGCTGGGTGGAGGAGCTCGGCGGCATGAACCTCTACTTCGTCTACGACGACGGCTCGGTGGTCACCCCGCCGACCTCGGGCACGATCCTCGAAGGGGTGACCCGCGACTCCATCCTCACCCTGCTGCGGGAGCGCGGTCTGCAGGTGAAGGAACAGCGCGTCGACATCGCCGACTGGCGGGCGGACGCGGCCAGTGGTCGTCTCACCGAGGTGTTCGCCTGTGGCACGGCCGCCGTCGTCACGCCCGTCGGGCGCCTGGTCGAGCCCGACGCCGAGCACGCCACGAAGGGCAGCGGCGAGGTCACCATGGGCATCCGCCAGGCCCTGCTGGATCTGCAGTACGGCCGGGCCGAAGACACCCACGGCTGGCTGCACCGGCTGGCCTGAAAACGATCCCGTCCGGGTCGAGGTCTCGTCCGACTGGGACATCGTGGTCGGGACGCAACCACGATGTTCCGTCTGAGACCTGGCCGCGTCAGGTTTCGCCGGCCGGCTGGTCGGGCCCGAAGGTCGCGTCCTCGAACGGGTCGGTATCGGGGCCGAACCTGCTGAAGGTGGTTCCGGTGAAGCCGGTGGGTCCGCAGAATCGCGTGCCGCCGAAGCCGGTCTCGGCCGCGAAGCTCGCCTGGGTGAAGCCGGCGGCCGCGTAGAACGTGGCCTCGGCGAAGGAGGCCTCGGACAGGAAGGCGGCGCCGGTGAACCCGGCCGGGCCGACGAAGGTCGCCCCGGTGAAGGTGGCGTCGGCCTCGAACCGGGCATGGGTGAACCAGGCCGTCTTCTCGAAGGTCGCCCGGGCGAAGGTCGCGTTCGTGCCGAAGACGGCCGCGGTGAAGTCGGCGGCCGGCAGGTCGGCGCCGCTGAGGTCGATGCGCAGACCGGACCAGCTCGTCTCGCCGGCCGCGGCGCGCAGCCGATCGGCGAGCAGGGCCGTGATCGCGGCCCGGACGTCCTGCTCGGCGGTGCTGACGGGATCGATCGCCATCCTCAGGTAGCCGCACAGGACGTCGACGCAGGTCTGTGCCCGGCCCGGGGACCCCTCGTCGAGCCAGTCGTCGGCCACCGCCGCCAGGCCGTAGACGCCGGCCAGCCGTACCACGGCCTTGTCGTGCCCCAGATGGGTCGCGGCCACGGCATACCGCTTGCGCAGGTCACGCAGCAACGGTGTGCGGGTGAACGACATCTGGCCTCCGACGGGGACGATAGGGTTTAGTTTCGTAGCAAAGAAAATCTGTGTCAAGGGGAGGAACGATGACGGGCCAAGATGTACGCGTGACCGTGCGCGGCGTGGATCCGGCCTGGAGCGACCTCAGTGAGACCTCGCGTCGCGTGGTCCTGCATCTGCTGCGGCGGGGGGCCACCTCGCGCACCGACCTCGCGCGGTCGCTCGGCCTGTCGACCGCGAGCCTGACCAGGCTCACCTCCCCCCTCGTCGAGAGCGGACTGCTGGTCGAGAAGGCCAGGTACGAACTGGCCGGCACCCCGGGGCGACCGCAGGTGCCCCTGGACGTCAACGGCGACATCGAGCTCTTCCTCGGAGTCTCGATCACGCGGGACGATCTCAATGTCGTCCTGACGGATATCCATGCCCGGGTGCTCGATCACCGGCGGCAGCCCACCCGCGATCTGGACCCGGCGGCCGCGGTGGCGCAGGCCGGCGAACTGATCGGCCACCTCGTGGCGGCCCTGCCCGCCGGGCGCGACGACCTGGTGAGCTCGGCGGGTGTGGCCATCGGCGGCAGCGTGCGGGACGGCCGGACGGTGACGCGGGCGCCGTTCCTGGAGTGGAGCGACGTGCCGCTGGCGGAACTGATGGCCGGCGCCACCGGACTGCGCACGCTGGTCGGCAACGACCTCACGGCTCTGGTGCACGCCGAGAACTGGTTCGGCGCCGGGCGGGCGCACCGGCAGTTCGTCGTCGTCACGACCGGCGTCGGGGTGGGATACGGCGCGGTCGTGGCCGGGGAGGCGATCGCCGGCCCGGACGAGGGAGCGGGCCTGGCGGCCCGGGCCCTGGTCACCGGCTTCGAGGGGACACCCGAGCCCGTCTTCCGGGTGCTCTCCGAGATCTCCCTGGCGGAACGGGCGACCCAGGTGATGGGCCGTCCCGCCTCGATGGAGGAGGCGCTGGCCGCGGCCGGGTCCGGCGACGCCGCGGCCTCGGAACTGGTGGCGGCGGCGGTGTCCGCGCTCGGTGAGTTCTCCGCCCTGGCCGCGGCGTTCACGCTGACCGACACGGTGGTCATCTCCGGCGAGAGCGCGCGGATGGCGACGCTGGCGCCGGCGGCCCTGACGGCCGGCATTGCCCGGATCCGCCCGGACGATTCGCCGTTGAACGTCATCGTGCGGCCGCACGACTTCGCGTTCTGGGCACAGGGCGCGGCGGCTCTGGCGATCCGGGACAGGGTCCTCGGCCGGGCGGACGACTCGACGGGCGCATAGTGTTAGCGTAAACATTCACGGCCTCGCGCGGGCCGTCCGGGAGGATTCGCTTCGCCGGTCGACCGCGGTGGCGCGGGCGTCGACTTTCCGGAGCCGCCCGCGGTGGGGAACACTGGTCCGGCGATGGACGAGGACAGGACGGGCCACCCGCCCCGAGGCGGTGGGCGGGCGAGCGGGCGGATCAGGGCCGAGGACGTCGCGGTGCTGGCCAAGGTGTCCTCGCAGACCGTCTCCCGGGTGGTGAACGGCGCGGACAACGTGCGCCCGCAGACTCGCGCGCGCGTCGTCGAGGCGATGGCGAAGCTCGGCTACGCACCCAGTCAGGCGGCCCGGGCCCTGCGGTCCGGTGGCGGTTCCGCCACGATCGGGGTCGTCGTCCATCACCTCGCGCGCACCGGCGAGGCGCGCATCATGGAGGCGGTCGCGAGGACCGCCCACGCGCGCGGCTACGCCGTCACCCTGCTGGACGCCTCCAGCGAAGACGCCGGCGACATGAATCGTGCGCTCGGCCACCTGGGGCACGACATCTCCGGCCTCATCGTTCTCAGCCTGGAGACCGCCCGGATCGAACGGGTCGACGTGCCGCCGAGACTTCCGGTCGTGGCCGCGGACAACCGGGCCTTCCTGGTGCCGGCCGTCGGGTTCGACCAGCGCGGCGGCGCCCACCTGGCCGTGACGCATCTGTTGGGCCAGGGGCATCGCACGGTCCATCACCTGGCGGGTCCGCAGACGTCCCTGCAAGCCCGGTCCCGCGAGGAGGAATGGCGTCGGACGCTGGCCGCGGCGGATCGCGACGTGCCCGAGCCGCTGCACGGCGACTGGACGCTGTCCTCGGGGTACGAACTCGGCCGGCGACTGGCCGCCGATCCCGGGGTGACCGCGATCTTCGCCGCCAACGACGAGATGGCCGCGGGCCTGCTGCGGGCGCTGCACGAGGCGGGCCGCCGGATTCCGCGGGACGTCTCGGTCGTCGGCTTCGACGACATCATCGGCGGTTATCTGTGGCCGCCGCTGACGACGATCCACCAGGACTTCGCGGCGATGGGGGAGAACCTCGTGCGGCTCCTGCTGCGCCAGCTCGACCCAGGTACGGGCGACGACGCGGCGATCGAGTCGCTGATCCCGGCGCGGCTGGTGATCAGGTCGACTACCGGGCCTCCCCGGGGCTGATCGCGGCGCTGCGGGCCTCCCAGCCGGAACGGACCATCTCGTCGATGGTGTGTCGCATCCGCCAGTCGAGGTCGCGCGCGGCGAGCTCACCGGAGGCCACGATGCGGTCGGGATCGCCGGGGCGGCGCGGCCCGACCTCGGGCACGAAGTCGATTCCGGTCACTCGGGCCATGGCGTCCATGATCTGCCGCACGGACAGGCCGTCACCGGAGCCGAGGTTGTACGCCGGCTCGATGGCCTGCCCGGCCGCGAGGCGCTGCGCGGCGGCGACGTGCGCCCGGGCGATGTCGCCGACGTGGACGTAGTCGCGGACGTTCGTGCCGTCCGGCGTGTCGTAGTCGTCGCCGAAGATCGCCGGCGTCCGCCCCTCGATGAGGGCCTCGAAGACGAGCGGGAAGAGGTTGTGCGGGCTGGAGTCGTGGACCTCGGGGTGGGCCGAGCCGACGACGTTGAAGTAGCGCAGCGACGTGTGTCGCAGTGGTGCGTCGGTGTCCGCGGTCGCCGCCGCCTGGTCGCGCAACAGCCACTCGCCGATGAGCTTCGACTCGCCGTAGGGACTGGCCGGGCGTTTCGCGGTGTCTTCCGTCACCAGTGCCGTGTCGGGCGTGCCGTAGACCGCGGCACTGGAGGAGAAGACGATGTTCGGCACCCGAACCGCCGCCATCGCCTCGAGGATGACGCGGGTCCCCTCGACGTTCTGGCGGTAGGTGTGCAGCGGCCGGCGCACCGACACGCCCGCGTACTTGAAGCCCGCGACATGGATGACGCCGTCGACCTCGTGATCACGTAGCGCGCGCTCGACGAGCGGGCGGTCCAGGATCGTGCCGCGGACGAACGGCACCCCGTCCGCGACGAACTCCTCACGTCCGCTGGAGAGGTCGTCGACGACGACCGGCGAGAGGCCGGCCCGCGACAGAGCCCGGACGACGTGCGCCCCGATATAGCCGGCGCCGCCGGTGACGAGCCAGGACATGGTGGTACTCCTCGTGGTTCGGGGACGGTTCGGGGACGGTTCGGGGACGGGTACCCGGCGCGGATCGTGGTGGTCACCACCGGAAGGCGTTCCCTCCGGCGGTGACCACCGGCGACCGGACGGGATCAGGCGTCGCGCGCGGCGCCGCCGGAGGGGGTCACCGCGAAGATGTGCGGAGCCTGGAATCCGGCGGTGGCGAAGGCAACCGAAACGGCCTCCGTGACGGCGGGCGCCAGTTCGCGGTCGACCAGTGCGATCGCCGCCCCGCCGAAGCCGCCACCGGTCATCCGGGCCCCGATGGCGCCGGCGGCCAACGCCGTGTCGACGGCGGTGTCGAGCTCGGCCACCGAGATCTCGAAGTCGTCGCGCATCGAGGCGTGCGAGGCGTTGAGCAGCGGCCCGATGCCGCGCGGCCCCTGCTCGCGCAGCACTCGCGCGGTGTCGAGAACCCGCTGGTTCTCGGTGACGATGTGCCGCACGCGACGGAAGGTGACGTCGTCGACGGCGGCCGCCACCCGGTCGAGATCGGGGACCAGGAGATCCCGCAGGGCCGGGACGCCCATCGCGGCGGCCCCCCGTTCACACGCCTCCCGCCGGGCGCGATAGCCGCCGGTGGCGTGCGAATGCCGTACCCGGGTGTCCAGGACGAGCACCTCCAGCGCCGCCGCCGCGAAGCCCATCGGCACGTTGTGCGCCTCGAACGTGCGGCAGTCGAGGAAGAGGGCGCTGTCGGCCCGGCCGAGCATCGAGGCCATCTGGTCCATGATCCCGGTGGGCGCGCCGACCGCCTCGTTCTCCGCCCGGCGACCGGCGCGGGCCAGCGTGACCGGATCCAGCCCGAGCCCCCACAGGTCGTTCAACGCGACCGCCACCGCGCCCTCGATCGCGGCGGACGACGAGAGACCCGCGCCGACCGGCACGGTGCTCGCCAGGCAGATGTCCACGCCCGGGTGCGCCGGCGCATCACCGGTCAGCTCCCGCAGCGCCCAGGCGACGCCGAGCGGGTACGCCGCCCATTCCGGCACCGCCGGCGGGTCGTCGCCCCGGGGGAAGAGCGCCTCCAGGTCGGTCAGCGCCACCTCGACAGGTTCGTCGGCGAAGGTGGACGCCACTCGGATCCGGTCGTCGTCGCGCGGACCCGCGGCCGCGTGGGTGCGGTGCTGGATGGCGAACGGCAGCACGAAGCCGTCGTTGTAGTCGGTGTGCTCACCGATGAGGTTCACCCGGCCCGGTGCCGACCAGCTTCCGGCGGGGGCGGCACCGGTGAGTGCGGTGAAGAGCTCCGCAGCCGCGTCCGACGTCATACGATCACGCCCTCCATCGCCTCGCGCAGACGGGTGGCGCTGACCTCCGGCGGGATGTCGCCGATCCAGGCACCCATCGCGGCTTCCGAGCCGGCGAGGTACTTGAGCCGGTCGGCGGCCCGGCGCGGCGAGGTGAGCTCCAGGCGCAGGCGGACGGTGTCGCGGCCCGGGCCCAGCGGCGCCTGATGCCAACCGGCGATGTACGGCACCGGTGAATCGTAGAGCGCGTCGATACCGCGGAGGAGGCGCAGGTACACGGGCGCGAGCTCGTCGCGCTCGGCCTCGGTGAGCGCGGCGAGATCCGGCACATGCCGGTGCGGCAGCAGGTGCACCTCGATCGGCCAGCGGGCGGCGAACGGGACGAAGGCCGTCCAATGCTCGCCGCGCAGCACCACGCGCTCGGCCGCCTGCTCGAAGGTGAGGATCTGGTCGAACAGGTCGTCCCCGTGCGCCTCGATGCGCTCGAGCAGGCGTCGGGTGCGGGGCGTGACGTAGGGGTAGGCGTAGATCTGGCCGTGCGGATGCGGCAGGGTGACGCCGATCTCCTGGCCGCGATTCTCGAAGGGGAAGACCTGGGCCACGCCGGGCAGGGCGCTGAGCGCGGTGGTGCGGTCGGCCCAGGCCTCGATCACGGTGCGAGCGCGGGTGACGGACTGCGACCCGAAGGAGCCCTCGTGCGCGGGGGAGAAGCAGACCACCTCGCAGCGCCCGACGGCGGGACGGGACACGCCGTGCGCCGCCGGGTCCGCGGGAGCGGCGTCGTCGCCCAGACCCGGGCCGAAGGACGGTGAGCGGTTCTCGAAGACGGCGACGTCGTAGTCCGACGGGATCTCGGAGGGATTCGCCGGAGTCTGCGGAGCCAGCGGATCGAGCTCGGGCGGAGGGAGGAAGGCCCGGTTCTGCCGGGCGGCCGCCACGGAGATCCAGTCCCCGGTGAGCACGTCGAAGCGCATGGTCGCGGTCGGCGGGCGTGGGTCGAGTGCCCGCCGGTCCGCGGGGCGCTCCGGCGGCAGCGTCGTGCCGGGGTCGTCGTAGTAGAGGAGATCGCGGCCGTCGGCGAGCCGGGCCGACCGCCTCACCACGCCGCCGCCCAGCATCGTGGGCGGTGAATCGGTGATGTTCACGTTAACATCCTAGCCTTTCGTAGTGGGTCGGTGACCGTGCTGACTCCTCGGACGGCGTGCGCCGCTTACGATCAGGAGAAGATCGACGCCGCCAGTTGCGCATCGATGACCCGCGTCGACGGACGGACAGTCCACGCACGCCACATCGATGACGCCCGAGTCAGGAGTATCGGATGCGCCTCTACCTGATCCGCCATGGTCAGACGCCGTACAACGTGACCGGAGCCCTCGACACCGCCTTCCCGGGGGCGGGTCTCACCGAGCTCGGACACGCCCAGGCGCGGGCCCTCCCGCAGGCCCTCGCCCGCGAGTCGGTCCACGGCATCTACGCCTCGCCGCTGGTGCGCACCCAGCTGACGGCGGCTCCGCTGGCGGAGTCGTGGGGGATGCGGGCGGAGATCCAGGACGGTCTGGAGGAGGTCGCCGCCGGCGAGCTCGAGCTGCGTGCCGACGAGGAGGCCGTGCGCGTCTACGCCACCTGCGTCGCCGCCTGGCTGGAGGGTGACCTCGACCGCGGCACTCCCGGCGGGACCGACGGCCACGCCTTCTTCGCCCGGTACGAGAACGCGGTACGCCGCATCGCCGCCAACCATGCGGCCGACGACACCGTGATGGTCTTCAGCCACGGCGCCGCGATCCGGGCCTTCACCGCGTACGCGGCCGGGCTCGCGCCGGAGGTGTCCGCGGAACTGCGCATCCGCAACACCGGCGCCAGCCTGCTGGAAGGGGATCCGCGCGACGGCTGGCGTCTGGTCCAGTGGTACGCCGAACCGCTCGGCGGACCGGACCTGCTGGACACCGCCGCTCACGACGTGACCGGTGACAGCGCCGAGGACGAGGCGGACGACTCCGTCCTCGAGCGCTGACCGGCCGGTCGGTGACCCCGACCCCGGCCGGCGTCCGCGGGTTCCGCCCGCCCAGGAGGCGACACGCAGTGTTCATTCACTGGCGGGCCGATGGTCCTCGGGGACGACGATGGGCCGCAGTCGGGCCCAGCCGAGGAAGATCCCGGCCACCACGAGCAGCGAGATGCCGGCGATGAGATTCGCGTTGACGCCGCCGGTCTTGTCCAGCGCCTTGTCCCCGAACAGGCCGAGCCCGGTGAGAATGACCGCGTAGATCGCCAGGAGCAGGCCGATCACATTGCGAAGGTCCATGACGTGTCTCCTCTTGTTCCACTCGGTTTCAGAACATCAGGTTGAGGGCGATGGTCATCGCCAGAGCGATCAGCGCCAGCGGCACCGTGCGGCGGAACCACGGCATCGCGGCCTCTTCCGGATCGGTCCGCCGCTCCTTGGGCGTCTCCGAGTACACCAGGCCGACCAGCTCGCTGACGGGCTTGGGCTTGGTCACCATCGTCACGACGACGGAGACCACGATGTCGGTGCCGAAGGCGACCGAGGCACACAGGAAGGCCAGGCCCTGACCGGGCAGTTCGAAAGCGCCGAGGAACTCCGAGCTGTACCACAGGACGACCGCGGCGACCGTCCCACTGACCAGTCCCGCCCAGCCGGCTGTCGGTGTCATCCGCCTCCAGAACATTCCCAGGATGAAGGTGGCGAACAACGGCGCATTGAAGAAGCCGAACAGGGTCTGCAGGTAGTCCATGATGTTGGTGAACGACCCGGCGATGGAGGCCGTGAAGATCGCGATGATCGTCGCGGCCACCGTCGCCAGACGGCCTACCAGCACGTAGTGCGAATCCGGCTTGCCCTTGACCAGGTAGTCGCCGTAGAGGTCGTAGGAGAACACCGTGTTGAAGGCCGAGATGTTGGCTGCCATCCCGGCCATGAACGCCGCGAGCAGACCGGTGATCGCCAGGCCGAGCAGGCCGTTGGGCAGGATGTCGCGCATCAGCAGGA
>JBDIAG010000002.1:0-30392 GCA_039812305.1 Actinomycetales bacterium
ACCGCGCCGATCATGGCGGCCAGCGTGGTCTTGCCCGCGCCGCTCGGCCCCACCAGCGCGACGCCGCTGCCGGCCGGCACATCGACGTCGATGTCGTGCAGCACCTCGACCCCGCCGGGGTAGTGGTGGCCGAGACCCTGCACCGTGAAGCCCAACGGCCTCGAGTACGGCCGGGGCGCCGCCGGCGGCGCGGGCAGGTCCACGACCCCGACGAGGCGCGTCAGCGCCGAACCGGCCCGCTGGATGTCGCTGAAGCTCAGGAGCAGATTGCCGAGCGGACCGAAGAGCCGGTGGAAGAGCAACGCCGCCGCGGTCACCTCCCCCACGGTGACCTCGCCCGCCCGGGCCAGCAGGAAACCGGTGACCAGGATCGACGTCAGCCCGACGCCCTCGGCGCCGTTCATGAGGTTGTCGAAGGTGAGGCTGCCGCGCAGGGCGCGCAACCGGGCGGCGTTCGCCTCGAGTGAGACTCGCGAGATGACGTCCAGCTGACGCTGCGCCATTCCGTACGCCCGCACCGTCGCGGCACCGCCCAGGACGGTGAGCACCGCCGGCGAGCGCGCGGCCGCGGCGCGGCGCTCGGCCGCGAAACGCGGCCCGAGCACCGGCAGGATGAATCTGATCCCGGCCCAGTGGATCGGGAAGACGATGGCGAAGGCGAGCGCCAGCCGCCAATCCAGGCTCAGCAGACCGAACGCGGTGACGATCACGGTCACCAGCGAGACCAGCACCGACGCGACGAGCTCCACCGAGGTATTGATCATCTCGACGTCTTCGGTGACGCGCGAGGTGACGTCCCCGCTGCCGGCCTCCTCCAGGATCTGCGGGTCGATCTGCAGCGCACGTTCCAACACGTCCTCGCGCAGTTCGGCCGCCAGCATTACGCCGAGCTGCTCGGTGAATCGCCGGGCGAAGCCGAGCAGGACGCCGGCCGCCAGGGCGGCCACGACCAGCTCGACGGTCAGTCGCAGCAATGTGGTCCGGGCATCGTCTCCGCCGTCGACCACCGCATCGACGATCCGCCCCAGCAGCAGAGGTGCCGCCACCAGCGCGGCGCTCGCCGCGCCGGTGAAGGCGAGCGCCAGGAACAGCAGCCCGACTCGCTTGCGGGCCAGCCGCCAGACCACCGCGGCGGATCGGCGGGCCGTGGCCACCGGGAGGATGCGACGCTCTCCGGTCATCGCAACACCACCGCCGCGTAGTCGGCGTCGGCGGCCAGCCGGGCGTGGGTGGAGACGCGGCATCGCCCGTCGGCGTCGACGAAGACCACGGCGTCGCAACCGGCGAGCAGCGGCGGGCTGCTGGTGATGATGACCGTCATCCGGCCCGGACGTTCACGCTGGCGGCGGATGCCGCGCATCATGACGGACTCGGTCACCGCGTCGACGGCGGTGGTCGGGTCGCGCAGCACCAGCAGTGCGGCGTCGGCGAGCAGCGCGCGTGCCATCGCGATGCGCTGCCGCTGACCACCGGAGAGGTTCAGGCCATGGTCGGACAGCGGATGATCCAGGTCGACCCGGCCGGAGCCGGCCAGATCCGAGAGCGCGGCGTCGGTGAGGGCCTGTTCCAGCTCGGCGTCACTACGCGCCTCCCCGACCAGCAGCGCCTCGCGCAGCGAGTTGCCGAAGAGGTGCACGGCGTGGGGCTCCACGAGCGCACCGCCCTCGATCTGCGACGTGCCGCTCTCCGGCGCGGAGGAACCGTCCAGCACCGCCACCAGGGACGCCGCGGTGGTCGCGGTCGTCGCCACCACGCCGACGATCTCTCCGTCCGCCATCGTCAGCGACAACCCGTCCAGCCCCGGCGCGCGCACGGCGTGCAGCTCGAGTCGAGGACGGGATCCGTCGCGGGCCGCTGTCGGGGCGTCCGGCTCGAGACTGAGGAGTTCGGCGACCCGGGCCGCACTCGCCCTCGAGATGGCCAGCTGCGAGATCAGGCGGGTGATGGTTGCGATCGGATCGCTGAGGAACGCGGCCAGACCCACCACCGTCACGAGCTCGCCGATGCTGATCCGTCCGGAGAGGGCGAACAACCCGGCGACCCCGCCGACCAGGGCGAGCAGCACTCCGGTGCTGAAGGCCGAGATCCCGGCGAACTGCGCGGACGCCGTCACGGCGTCGACGTGAGCGTCCCGCGAGGCGCGGCTGGCGACCCGGTAGCGCCGCACCGCCTCGGGCACACCGCCGAAGCCGCGCAGCGGCCGCATTCCGGAGAGGAAGTCGGCAGCGAGCCCGGCGGCCAGACCGACACTCTGCTGCTGTGCTGCCGTGCGACGCTCCAACCGGGGCCCGAGTCGCGACAATCCGGCCATCATGAGCGGGACGCCGACGAGAATGCCGAGGCCGAGGGCCCAGTCGATGCGGAGCAGGAGGACGGCAGTCAGGGTCAGACCGATCGAGGCGCCGAGCATCCAGCCACCGATCGAGATGATGCCGGCGGACGCCAGGGCGTCCGAGGTGACGATCGAGAGCTGCTCGCCGGTCTGCCGGTCGCCGACCCGCGGACGACGCCGGAGCAGGCGTTCCAGGGCGAGGTTGCGCAGCCGGTGCGCCTCGGCGAGGACCGACTGCATCGCCAGCCAGTGGCCGATGCGCGCGCAGAGCGTCAGCACGGTGAACAGGGCGAGGATCCCGATCGTGGAGATGACCATGGCCGAACCGTCCCCGGTGCGGACGGCCCGCTCGATCACCAGCCCGAAGGCCACCGGAACCAGCGCTTCGCAGATCTGATGCCCGGCCATGCACCCGGCCGCCAGCCCGGCCCGGCCCCGCTGCCGACGGACGATGCCGATGATCACCGCGCCGGAGGTCACCGGGGCGGCGGAAGGAGTGTCGGGCTCGCCCACGGCGTGCGCGGTCATGCTCTGGTCCGTTTCGAGAGTAGGTGCTGTGGGGCACCGACCGGAGCCGAGCACGGCTCGGGGTGATGCCGTCGAAGCCTACGTCACGTCACCGGCGCCCTCCGTACGCGTCACAGCCGAGTGGTCAGGTGGACCACGAGATCGGCGCGGCCACGGCTGGAGTCGACGATCGCCGCGTTCGCCTGGTCGACGCCGTGCACCCACGCCTCGGCCTGGTCGGCCGACTCGCCGAACGACTGGCGCCGCGCCACCAGCCGGTCGACACGTTCCCCGGCGGGGACGTCGAGAAACCAGGCCTCGTCCAACTGGTCGCGGACACCGGCCCAGCCCGGCTCGTCCAACAGCAGGTAGTTGCCCTCGGTGATGACCAACGGCACCTCGCGAGGCACCGGCACCGCGGAACCGATGGACTCCTCCAAGGCCCGGTCGAACACCGGACCGTAGATGACGTCCGCGGTCTGGGACCGTAACCGGCCCAGCAACGCGACGTAGCCGTCGACGTCGAAGGTGTCCGGCGCGCCCTTTCGTTGACGACGCCCGAGCCGGACGAGTTCGGCGTTGGCCAGGTGGAATCCGTCCATGCCGACCAGCACCGCGCTGCCGTCCAGGGCGTGGAGAAGCCCGGCGCACAAGGTCGACTTGCCCGCCCCCGGCGGGCCCGCGATGCCCAGCACCCGCCGGGCTCCGGGCCGCGCCAGGGCGCGCGCTCGTTCGATCAGTTCGGCCAGCGACAGGGGCTGCGGCGGGTCACCGGCCGTCCTCGGGGTCATGCCCCCAATATGCCGGGTGTTCAGACCTCGATGGCGAGGAGTTCGGTGAGGTTCCGGTCCACCTCGGCGAGGTAGGTCTGCTCGAAGCCGAACAGACCGAAGTGCCCGGCGATGCTGGAGAGCACCCGCAGTTCGCTGTTCGGCGTGAGCTCCTGCTCGGCAGCGCAGTCCCGCGGCGGGAAGAACATGTCGCGGTCGATCGGCATGACGAACATCTTCGCCGTGATGCGGCCGAGCGCGGCGGCGAGATCACCGCCGGTGTTGCGGGCCACGTCCCCGCGCTGCCACTTCCACCCCATCGAGAGCAGGGCGTTGGGGTCCATCATCCGGAACAGCAGACGGAGGAACTGCTCCTGGAAGTCCTGGAAGGTCTCCCAGACCTGCCCCTCCACCAGCGGCGGGATGCCCCGCCAGAACTCGGTCTTCCAGAAGTCCGTCGTCAGCCCCATGACCGCCCAGATGTCGGCGTGCCGCCCGAGCCCGGCCGCCACGTCCGCGTTCGAGGCGTACTCGCCGCCGAGCCATCCCGGGTCGGTGGTGATCGCGTCGGTGAGCGTCTGGGTGAAGAGGAAGTCGTGCGGGGTGTTCTGCGCGGTGCCGGCGATCGGCGCAGCGCGAAGGACCTTGTCCGGGAACCGGACTGCCCACTCCCAGGTCTGCTGGGCGCCCATCGAGCCGCCGACGACGAGTGCCAGCCGCTCGATGCCGAAGACCTCGCGCAGCAACTGTTCCTGTGCGCGCACGTCGTCACCGATCCGCACGTTCGGGAACTTCGACATCGCGATCGAGGCGTCGTCGGTGTTGTGCGGCGAGGTCGACAGCCCATTGCCGATCTGGTTGACGACGATGATGAAGTACTTCTCCGGGTCGAGCGCCCGCCCCGGGCCGATGTAGGCGAGATCCCAGGTCTGATGGGTGCCGGAGAACCACGTCGGAATGAGGATGGCGTTGCTGCGGTCCTCGTTCAGCGTCCCCCGCGTCGCCACCGCCAGCGGCAGATCGGGAATGACTCCGCCCTCTTCGAGTTCGAACCGCCCCAGCGAGTGCAACTCGTAGGGCCCCTGCAATTCGGCGGTGTAGAACGGGTTCTCCAATGGCATGGCAGACCTCCTCGTCGGACCTCGGATTGCGAGCCTAGGCCCCCGGGTCGTCAGCGGCAACGTCCCAAGAAGGGACACCCAAAGCGGACTCCCAGCCATGCCGTGGCCACTGCGGACGTTGCCGCGTCCGCCCGCGGCGGATGTCGCCGTCCGCTCGAGATTCATTGCAGCACTGGATGTATCAGCACTCGGTGGCCGGTGGGCACGGCTCTATCCCGCCTCGACCACCCCGCGTCCGTTCCGGACCTCGAAGATCAACTGGGTCTCCGTCTGGCGCACGATCCGGTGGACGGTGATGTGCTCGAGGACGAGATCCCGCAACGCCTCGGCGTTCTCCACCGCGACGTGCAGATGGAAGTCGTCGGCGCCGCCCACGTGGAAGGCCTGGATGATGCCGGGGGTCGCGGTCAGCTTGTCGTAGAGCCGGTTGACGTCCGCCTGGTTGTGGCTGCCCAGCCGCACCTTGATGATGGCCTGCAGCGGAAACCCGAGGAGAGCGTGATCCACCTGCAGCCGCGTTCCGCGGATGACGCCGGCGTCGCGCAGCGCACGAACCCGGTAGGCGCAGGTGGATTCGGCCAGCCCGAGCCGGTGGGCCAGGGCCTTGTTCGTCAGCCCGCAATCGTCGAGGAGCTGGCCGAGGATCCGCTGGTCGATCGCATCCAGCGGCACCGCGACGGCTGGGCTGCGCCGCCCGGAGGCAGCTTGCGTTCTCGCCAACGTTTCGACTCTCCGCGACGCGACTCTTGCTTGCAATGACAGACTAGCCTCCCTCGATTGGAGATTCCGCAATAGATCTGGATGATCGTTGCGATCTCCGGCAACCTGCGGCTATGCGTCCATCACTTCACAGCGACTCGCTGGCCGTCCACAGCGGCCGGGAGGATCTTGCGGCTCTGGGGGTTCACGCGCTCCCGATCGATCTGTCGTCGACGAATCCGCTGCCGGACGTGATCCGTGGCGGCGACTCCTACGAGGCGATGGCCACCGGGGGCCATCCGCTGGAGGACGGCGGCGCGGTCTACCAGCGGCTGTGGAATCCGACCGTCGCCCGGTTCGAATCCGCTCTGGCCCAGCTCGAGCACACCGGCGCGGCCGTCGCGTTCGGTTCGGGCATGGCCGCGATGTCGGCCGCCATCCTGTCGCAGACCACGATGGCCGGACGGCGCCATGTCGTCGCCGTGCGCCCCCTCTACGGCGGGACCGACCACCTGCTGGCCACGGGTCTGCTCGGATCGGAGGTGACCTTCTGCGAGGAGGACCAGGTGAGCGACGCCGTCCGCACCGACACCGGACTGGTCATCCTGGAAACGCCCGCCAACCCCACCTTGGAACTGGTCGACATCGCCGGCATCGTCGCGCAGGCCGGAGGCGTCCCCGTTCTGGTCGACAACACCTTTGCCACTCCGGTGCTGCAGAATCCGGCCACCTTCGGGGCCGCCATGGTGCTGCACAGCGCGACGAAATACCTCGGTGGGCACGGGGACGTCGTCGGCGGGGTGATCGCCTGCGAGGAGCCCGTCGCCGCCGGTCTGCGGCGGGTGCGAGCGGTGACCGGCGGGCTACTCCACCCGCTCGGCGCCTATCTGCTGCACCGCGGCCTGGCGACGTTGCCGCTACGGGTGCGCGCACAGCAGGAGCGCGCCGCGCACGTCGCCTCGTGGCTGGAGCAACATCCGGCGGTGGAGGAGGTCTACTACCCCGGTCGCCGCGGCGACCCCCGCGGACTGCTGGGACGGCAGATGCGCGGCTCCGGGGCGATGGTGACGATCGCGCTGGCGGGCGGATACGAGGCCGCCAGCGGCTTCATCTCACGCCTCGAGCTCTTCACCCATGCGGTGTCTCTGGGCGGAGTCGACTCGCTGGCTCAGCACCCGGCGTCCCTGACCCACCGGCCGGTGGCAGCCGAGGCCAGGCCGGGGGCGAACCTGGTCCGTCTGTCGATCGGCCTCGAGCACGTCGACGATCTCGTGGCCGACCTCGACCGGGCGCTGACCGCCGGCCATGCGGGGCGGACGCGCGCCGCCGCCACGCTGGCGCGCTGAGTCGCCGACCGCCACTCGACAGGGAAGGAAAGACGTTGGAATCCAATCACTGCGATCCGGCGACCGTCTCGACCCTGCAGGAGATCGCCCGGCGCGTACTGTGGCTGGCGGCCTCGATCGTCGACGCCGCGAACGTCAAGCGACCGGGCGCCTCGGGGGTCAAGGTGGGTGGCCATCAGGCCTCGAGCGCTTCGATGGTCGACATCATGGTCGCGTTGTGGTTCGCCGAGCTGACGAATCGGGATCGGGTCTCGGTCAAGCCGCACGCCTCCCCGGTGCTGCACGCGATCAACTACCTCATCGGCGACCTCGATCCGTCCTACCTCGGCACACTGCGGGCCAAAGGGGGCCTGCAGTCGTATCCGTCCCGGCTCAAGGACCCCGACACCGTCGACTTCTCCACGGGCTCCGTCGGCATCGGCGCGACGGCTGCGCTGTGGGCGGCGTTGGCCCACCGCTACGCGGCGTCCCAGTTTCCGGGTACGCCCGAAGCCGGCCGATTCATCAGCCTGCTCGGTGACGCGGAACTGGACGAGGGAGCCATCTGGGAGGCGGTGATGGACCCCACGGTGGCGACGCTGGGCGAGCTGCTGTGGGTCGTCGATCTCAATCGTCAGTCGCTCGACCGGGTCGTGCCGGATATCCAGATCGCCAAGCTGCAGGGGATGTTCGCCGCGGCCGGCTGGCAGGTCGTCGTCCTGAAGTGGGGACGGCTGATCTCGCGGATCTTCGAACTGCCCGGCGGCCGAGAGCTCCGCGACCGGCTGGAGGCGATGCCCAACGAGGAGTACCAGCGGATGCTGCGGGTGGACCCCGCGCAGATCCCCGGGCGCATCCTGGTCGACGGTGGCAGCGACGACCTGCGCCGCCTGCTGGCCGATCTTCCCACCGACCGGCTGGCAGCGGCTGTCCGGGATCTCGGCGGTCATGATCTGGGCCTCCTCGTCGACACCTTCGGCCGGGTCGAGAGTCACCGTCCGACAGTCGTGTTCGCCTACACGGTGAAGGGCCGGGGGCTGCCCACCGAGGGGCACCCGAACAACCACTCGGCGCTGCTCACCCCGTCTCAGATGCGGACGCTCGCCGCGAGCTGCGGGATGGATCCGGCGCAGCCGTGGCAGCGGTTCGACCCCGGCACCCCGGCCGGGCGGCTGTGCGAGCAGCGAGGACGGCAGCTCCGTCGTCCACCGGTCGCCGCGACGGCCGCGATCCGGATACCGTCCTCTTTGGGTCACCCCTACCGCAAGCCCATCTCGACGCAGGCGGCGTTCGGCCGGCTGCTGGCCGATCTCCCCCGGGACGCACCCGAGGTCGCGGCGAGGGTCGTCACCTGCAGTCCGGATGTCGCGTCCTCGACGAACCTCGGCGGCTGGATCAACAAGACCGGGGTCTGGTCGGTGCGGGACCGGCGAGACTGGTTCGCCGACGACGCGGAGCGCGTGCTGCGCTGGCACGAGGTGAGCACCGGCCAGCACATCGAACTCGGCATCGCCGAGGTCAATCTCGTGTCTCTGCTCGGCGAGCTCGGGGCGACCTGGTCACGGTGGGGCGAGCGCCTGATCCCGATCGCGACCCTGTACGACCCGTTCGTCTCGCGGGCTCTCGAGCCCTGGTCCTACGGGATGTACGCGGGCGGTCAGTCGATCCTGGTCGGAACTCCCTCCGGGGTGACACTCGCCCCGGAAGGGGGTGCGCACCAGTCGATCACGACGCCGTCCATCGGGCTGGAGCAGCCCGGCTGCGTCGCCTGGGAGCCGGCCTTCGCCCAGGATCTGGAGTGGTGCCTCCTGCACGCGATGACCCAGGTGGGCGTCGACGGCGGTACGTCGGCGTACTTCCGGCTGTCGACGCGGCCCATCGACCCCGGTCTCGCCCGGATCCCCGTCGACGCCGTCCTTCTCGAACGGCGGCGCCGGCAGGCCATCGCGGGCGGTTACCGGTTGCCGACGGACCATCTCCTCCCCGACGAGGACGTGACATTGGTCGGAGTCGGCGCCATCCTGCCCGAAGTGGTCGCGGCAGCGGACGCGCTGCGGGGGCAGGGAGTCCGGGCCGGAGTGGTGTGTCTGACCAGTCCGGATCTGCTGTTCCGGTCCTTCCAGCAGGCTGGCAGCGGAGCGGCGGGCAGCGGCATTCTCGAGGAGCTGTTCCCCGCCGACCATCCGGCACCGCTGGTGACCGTGCACGACGGCCACCCGCACACGCTCGCCTTCCTCAGCGCGGCGCGGGGCGACCGCATCCGCTGTCTCGGCGTCAGCTCGTTCGGCCAGTCCTCCAGCCTGGCCGACGCCTACGAGCTGCATGGCATCGACACCGGCTCGATCGTCGCCGCGGCGCGGTCCTTGTTGGTGCACTGATTGTATGGACGTTGCGGCGTCGACCCGCGGTGCCGCAACGACCGTCCATTTCGGAGGCCTCGATGCGAGCAACGCTGATGCACGGCGCGGGAGACGTCCGCGTGGTGCAGGTACCGGACCCGGTCATCCAGGAACCGACCGATGCGATCGTGCGGGTCGTCCGGACGTGCGTCTGCGGATCGGATCTGCACCCGTTCCGGTCGAAGCCGCCCACCGATCACGGGTCGCCGATGGGGCACGAGCTTCTCGGCGTCGTGGAGGACGTGGGCGCCGAGGTCAGGTCCGTTCGTCCGGGTGACTTCGTCGTGTCTCCCTTTGCCTTCCAGGACAACACGTGCGTGTTCTGCCGAGAGGGCTTCCAGATCTCGTGCGAGCGTGGCGGGTGGTTCACCGGCAGCGGGGTCGGCGGTACGCAGGCGGAGGCCGTCCGCGTGCCACAGGCGGACGGAACCCTCGTCCGTCCCGGCGTCGCCCTGGAGGACACGGACGAGGCTCTGCTGGCGTCTCTGCTCACCTTGTCGGACGTGTACCTGACCGGCTACCACGCGGCCTACCTCGGTCGCGTCCGGCGAGGTCAGATCGTGACGGTGATCGGCGACGGCGCGGTCGGGCTCTCCGCCGTGCTCGCTGCCCGGCAGCTGGGAGCCGATCGGATCATCCTGATGGGACGACACCGGGATCGCACCGATCTCGGGGTGCGGTTCGGCGCCACCGACATCGTCGCCGAACGCGGTCGTGAGGGAATCGAGAGAGTGCTCGAGCTGACCGGCGGCGAAGGATCGCACGTCGTTCTCGAGGCGGTCGGACATCGGCCCGCCTACGAGCAGGCGTACGGCATCGTCCGGCCCGGCGGCGTCATCTCTCGCGTCGGCGTCCCGCAGTACGAGGAGGCTCCGGTCGGCTTCGCGTCGCTGTTCGCCAACAACATCACCCTCACCGGCGGACACGCCCCGGTGCGCGCCTACATCGAGGACGCCATCCCGCGGGTGCTCTCCGGCGAGATCGATCCCGGCCTGGTCTTCGACCGTACGATCGCGCTGGACGACATCGCCGAGGGGTATACGGCGATGGACTCTCGGACGGCCTTGAAAGTCATGGTCACGCCGTAGACGAGTGTCCGGGACCCGCCTCCGGTCAGTTGCCGCGCCGGACGGAGAACCCCGCTCCGCCACCGGATCCGGTGCCGCCGATGCTCAACGTGCCACGGTTGGAACCACTCTCACTGCCGCTGGTGGGCATGGCTCGACTCGGATCAGCCACGATGACCACATCGCCCTCCTGGAGACCCGACTTCACCTCCACCGTGCCGCCGCCGACCAGCCCGGTCGAGACGGTGACCCCGGAAGCCACTCCGTCGTCGAGAGCCTGCACGGTGCCCGTGCCCTCACCGGTCGGTGTCAGGGCCGACACCGGAATGGTCAGGGCGTCGTCGACCGAGGACGTCACGATGCTGACCGTCACCGACGACCCCGTGAGCAGTTCCGGGGCCCCGTCCACTTGCACCGTCAACGGGTAGCTGGGACTGGAACCGGAGGTATCGGCGAGCACACCCACCAGAGTCACTGTGCCCTGGTGGGTCTGGCTGGAGCCGGCGACCGCGACCGACGCCTTCTGCCCGACGGCGACATCCGGCATGGACGCCAACGGTACGAGGGCGGAGATCTCCGCGTTGCCGTCCCCGACGATCGTGATGGCGTCCGAGGTGGCCGCCGTCTGACCGGCCGTGAAGCCGACCGTGCCCACCGTTCCGCTGGCCGGGGCCACCAGAGTGGCCGAGTCCAGGGCCTTCTGGGCCTGGTCGACGGAGACCTGGGCCACCGTGACCGCCGCGGTGTCGACGACCAGCTGACTCTCGCCGCCGCCCGCGGAGGTTCCGCCGGCACCGGTCTTCTGGTCGGAGGTGTTCTGGTCGGAGGTCTTGTCGTCGGAGGTTTTGTCGTCGGAGGTCTTCTGGTCAGGCGTGTTCTGGCTGGAGGTGTTCTGGTCCGGGGTCTGCTGGTCAGCGGTCTTCTCGTCGAGGGTCTTCTGGAACTCGATCAACGCCTTCTGAGCGGCGTCGATGGCCGTGGCCGCCGTGGCGAGAGCGCCGGCACACTCGGCGTAGGAACCGTCGGACGTGCCGTTGGTGGGAACCGCGGTCGCCGAGTCCCGCCCCCGGGACGGAGCCGGCGCGGTGGTCTCAGCCGACGCTGGCGTGGCTGAAGCCGCTTCTGCCGCAGTCGCGCTCGACGCACCGGAGTCCGCCGAGCCGGTGGGCGAGTCCGACGGCTCGGTCTCGGTCGACTTCGTGGAGTCGCTGGGGTCTGCCGTCGCGTGGGGCTCAGCGGTTTCCGTTGGCTCCGAGGTCTGGCTGGGCGTCGCCGTCTCGCCGGGCGCCGCGGTGGGGCTCGCGGTCGGCGAGGTTTCCTTCGTCAGCTTCGGCAGCGGCAGCTCCGACTCCAGCAGCACCGACGAGCACGCCTGTTGCTCGTCCGAGACCGCCTTCTGCATGGCGGCGACCGTCGACGCCAGCCGTTCGCCGACCGCGTCGTCCGAACCGCTGCCGCCCCCGCCGGCCTTCGGCGAGGTCCCGCTCCCGCCCGAGGTCGTGCCACCGCCGGAAGCCGTGCCGCCGCCGGAAGCCGTGCTGTCGGAGGACCCGCCGGCGGCGCTCCCCGAGGCTGCTTCCCCGTCCGTGGCCGCCGATCCCGTGCCGGCACCGGACGAGTCCTCCGCCGAATCGTCCTCGAGGTCCGCGGCGACCTTGGCTTTCGCCTGGGCCAGCGTGGCTTTCGCAGCCAGCAGGTTCGCCTGCAGCGACGTCGAGTCCATCACCGCCAGTTCGTCCCCCTGCTCCACCGGCACGCCGCCGGCGACCGCTACCGAGGAGATCAGTCCGGACGTGGGAAAGGCAGCGGTGACCGTGTTGGTCCTCGACACGGTGCCGGTCAGCTGCAGCGTCTGGTCGACCGTGCCCTTGCCGACGGTGGCCGTTCGATAGTCGGGGGTGCCTTGCGCGGCGTAGGCGGACCATCCCGCATAGCCGCCGCCCACGAAGACGGCGAGGGCCAGAGTGCCGGCCGCGATCCGGACCACGTTCCGCCGACCGCGCGACGACCGCTCACGGGCCGGCGGCAAACTCTCGCCGTCGGCGAAGAGGTGATCGGCGAGGTCAGCCACGGCCCATCCCGAAGCCGGAGTCACAGGTGCCGTTCTGGCTCGTGCTGATCACCAGCGAGCGGGCCGTCAGCGTGTCTCCCGAGGTCTCCCCCATCGCGGTCAGACAGAGACCGGCCGTCAGCGCGGTCGCGTCGGCCTCGGAACGCTGCTCGTAGGTGGTGTTGCCGTCCATCGTCACCGTGACGGATGTCGGTGTCGCGCTGGGCCTCTCGGTGGGAGTCGAGCTCGACGTCGGTGATCCGGTCGGCCTTCCCTGCGGCCCCCCGCTGACGACCAGCGCCTGCATCGTGAAGGTGCCGTCCCCGGTCGACGTGATAGTGCCGGTGAGTCCACCGAAACCTCCTCCGCGGGAGGTGTCGTCGCAGGACGAGGCGGGTTCGCCGACGACCGTGGTGGCGGCGACCGGTTGGGAGAGATCCTGCGAGGGGGGAGCCTGCGGGGTGGTTCCGTCGGTGGGGCGCTGACCGGGGTCACCGGTGGGCCGGTCTCCGGCACCGGGCCCGCCCGACATCTGCTGTCGCACCGAGACACAGGCACCGGTCGCCACGATCGAGGCGGTCGCCGACTCCTGCTTGGTGATCGACGTCTCCTTGTCGTAGTCGATGGTGCTGGAACTGCCCTGGCTGTCGGTGACCGTCACGGTCTCGTCTCCCGTTCCGGAGATGACCCCGCTGACGCCGGGACGCATGCCCCGGCCTTCGTCCCCGTTCGCGCTCGATGCCGGCGCGGCCGATGAACTGGAAGCGGAATCGCCTCCCCCGCAGGCGGTCAGCCCCAGTATGGTCAGACAGGCCACCGGCAGCACCGCCGCGACACGATGACGTGAACCGATCATGGGTCATTCACTCCTCAATGCGTCGATGGGAGCGAGCCGGGCGGCCCGCGAGGCCGGGTAGACCCCGGCGATGATGCCGATCAGGACGGAGACGGCGAGGGCACCCAGCGCTGCGGTCGTCGAGATGGTGACCGGCTGGTCGATGAGGCTGGGAAGGACCCGGGCGCCGAGATAGCCGAGGAGGAGCCCGATCACGCCGCCGATCAGGCCGAGCACACTGGCCTCCACCAGGAACTGCCGCAGGATCACCCGCGGCGTCGCCCCCAGCGCCTTGCGCAGGCCGATCTCCTTCACCCGCTCCGTGACCGAGACCAGCATGATGTTCATGACGCCGATCGCTCCGACGAGCAGCGAGATCGCGGCGATGCCGCCGAGCAGGACCGTCAGGGTCCTGGAGGTCTCGGTGGCCGTCTCGACGATGGATTGCTGACTGGTGACGGAGAAGTCGGCATCGGATTCGGTGACCCGGTGCGAGGTGAGCAAGGCGTTCTGCACCTCCTGGTAGGCGGCGGACAAGGACTCCTCGCCGGTCGCCTCGACGTAGATCTGGGAGACACTCTGTCCCGACGACGGCGATAGCCTGGTGAAGTACGTGGTCAGGGGAATGAGCGCCAGGTCGTCCTCATCGGTGGTGCTGGACGAGCCCTGCTCGGCCAGTTCGCCGATGATCGTGAAGGTCTGGCCGGAGACCGTCACCGTCTGTCCGACCGCCGACTGTGCGCTGAAGAGCTCTTCGGCCGTGGACGAACCGATCACCATCACCGGCCGGGCATTCGTCACGTCGTCGTCGGAGAAGAACCGGCCGGACGCCACCGTGCGCTGACGGACGTCCGGCCAGGCCGTCGTCGTGCCCGTCACTTGCGTCGTCCAGTTACTGGTGCCGACGTCGAGAGAGGTGCTCGTGCTGGAGACCGGTGCGGCCGCGGCCACGTCCGGGGCGATCTTCTTGTCGGAGAGCAGCTGGGCGTCGGCGGTGGTCAAGGTGGTCGCGGAGCCCTGTCCACCCCGCAGGCCGGTCGAGGACGTCGTGCTGCCCGGCGAGACGATGAGCAGGTTCGAGCCGAGGGCGTTGATCTGCGCCGCGACCTGTTCCTGTGCTCCCTTGCCCAGACCGACGGTGAGGATCACGGCGGCGATCCCGATGAGGATTCCGAGGACGGTCAGCCCCGATCGCAACCGGCGATGACTGATCGCCTCCAAGGCCGTCCGGAAGGTCTCACGCCAGTTCATTCAGGCCGCCTCGGTGAGCCGGCCGTCGCGGATGTGGACGACGCGACTCGCCTCGTTCCCGACCTCCTGCTCGTGCGTGATGACGACGATCGTCCGGCCCTGGTCGTGCAATTGATGGAAGAGCTCGAGCACGTCGGCGGTGGCGACCGAGTCGAGGTTTCCGGTGGGCTCGTCCGCGAGAATGAGATCGGGATCGGTGACGAGGGCGCGGGCGACGGCGACCCGTTGCTGCTGACCGCCGGAGAGCTCGCGCGGCCGATGGTTGACCCGTTCTTCCAAGCCGACCCGGCGCAGCGCCTCGGCCGCGCGCTCCCGGCGTTCGGCCTTGGGAACTCCGCCGTAGACCAGTGGCAGCTCGACGTTGCGCAGGGCGGTCAGCGATGCGAGCAGATTGAACTGCTGGAAGACGAATCCGACCTGCACATTGCGCACCCGGGCGAGTTCCCGCTCACCCATCTCCGAGACATCGGTTCCGCCGAGCAGGTACGTGCCGGCGGTCGGGCTGTCCAGGCAACCGAGGATGTTCATCAAGGTGGACTTGCCGGAACCCGACGGACCCATGATCGCCAGGAACTCACCTTGCGGAACGTCGAGGTCGATTCCTCTCAGCGCCTGCACCTCGAGATCGCCGGCGGCATAGGTCTTGACGATCTGACGCAGGTGCAGGATGGGGACGTCGACAGCGGAGGTCGGTATGACCTGGGTGAGCTCGGTCATCCGTTCCTCCGTGCTCGGTCTCCGGACTGGCCCTGGCCGAAGGGCAGGTCGCCACCACCTGCTTGGCCGGCGGACTCGCCGGCCTGCCCGCCGGCCGGGATGGAGCTCGGGCCCATTCTCGTCACCTGGACCATCTGGCCTCCGGAGACACCGGAGAGAATCTGGGTGCGATCGCCGTAGACCTCCCCGACGTCGACCTTGGTGAGTGTCGTCTTGTCACCGTCGACCACGGTGACCACCGAGGCGCCGTCCTGGGTGCTGATCGCGGCTGTGGGCACGGTCAGCACATCGTCCAACTGCTCGGTGGTGATCTCGAGACTGGCGGACGTCCCGTCATAGACCCCGTCCATGGTTCCGGTCAGAGTGACGGTCAGCGGGAAGCTGGCCGCGCCACCGTTGCTCGAGGAGCCCACGAGCCCGATGGCGGTCACCGTGCCGGAGATCGTCTCGGCCGGTTCCTCAGCATCCTGGTCGGCCTGACCAGAGTCGTTGCCGCCACCACTCTGCGGGTTCTGTCCTCCCTGCGGGAAACTGAAGCTGCCGAAACCACCACCGCCCATGCCGGGCGGCCCTCCGCCGAACCCACCACTTCCCGACTGGGAAGAACTGCTGGTCTGGATCGAGGCAGTCACGGCCTGACCGACTTTCACCTTCGAGACATCCGTGGCGGCCAGGGTCGCCTCGACCTTCCAGGCGCTCGTGTCCACGACGGTGATCTGCGCCGAGGAGGAGCCTGAACTCGACGCGGCCGAGCCGCTGCTGCCGGCTCCACCACCAGCGCCTGAGTTGGACGAACCCGAGCCGGACGAACCGGTCGACTGCCCCACCGTCAGATCGTTGATCTCGGAGACGACGCCGTCGATCGGCGAGGTGAGCGTGGCGTCCTCGAGATCTTTCCGGGCCGCGGTCACCTTTGCCTGATTCGAGGCCACCTCCGCCTTGGCCGCGGCGATCTGGGCGCTGCTGCCGTCTTCCTGGGTGTCCTCCAGGCTGCTCTGCGATGCCTCGAGGTTGGCTTTCGCGGAGGCGAGGGCGGCTTCGAGTTCGGTCGGATCGATACTCGCCAAGGACTGGCCCTTCGAGACCTTGTCGCCGACGCTGACCTTGAGCGTGGTCAGCACTCCGGAGGTCGGGAAGGACAGTTCGGCACTCGAGACGGGCTTGAACGTGCCGGTAGCGCTGATGGTCTGGGACACCGAGCCGAGCGTGACCGGTTGCGTGGTCGTGGTCGCCCTGACCATGGAGTTGCCCGCGGGCTGCCGAAAGACGAACCACCACAAGGAGGTCGCCCCCAGCGCGATGACGATCAGAGCGGCGACCGCGATCCACGCCCATCGTCGCCTCCGAGGCTTCGCCACCATCCCACCTCAATCTCGACTGGCCCCGTGACCGGTGGCGTTGTGAACAGCGTCGTGACACCGCACGTTTCCGTTTGCGGCGAGCCGCTGCGACGAGGCCGCTGCGGCGTATGCAGTGTCGGGACCAAGATTGTGAAGACCCTGAGAACAGGTGGAAGACAACCTGAGAACGTCGCGGTTGGCCTGAGGACATCGTGGACGGCAGGAGCATGGGCTGCGGTCTGCTTTGGCGGAGTGCAGTCACGGGATGAGGTCGGGTCGGTGCGGGCTGGGTTGACCCGGAGGGGTGGAGGTGCTGTTCCACGGCATCGGCGACGTCGTGGTCGACGTCGGGCAGGGCGTGGGTCACCGGTGAAGGTGGCCGGACATGACTTCTGACCCGTTTCTGCTGCCGGATCGTGTCGTGTCGGTCCGGATCGCATAGTTATGCATACGCCTCCACCAGTTCTCCTGAGCGCAAAAGTTATGCATACTTAGCGGGTGACGCCAGACGATCTTCAGGCCCTGATCGACGGTGGCGAGACGCTGTCCGTCGAGTTCAAGCGAGCCACGGCCGGCGCCATCAACGACCGCGAGGTCGTCGAGGCCGCAGTGTGTCTCGCGAACGGACCGGGTGGACACCTGCTTCTTGGCGTGGAGGACAACGGTCGCGTGACGGGGGCGCACCCGCGGCACAGGGACAGGACGGACCCGAGCCGCATGGTCGGGCTGATCTTGAATCTGACCGATCCCCACCTGGCGACCGAGGTCGAGATCGTCCAGCTGGCCGGTCTCGACGTCATCGTCATCACGGTGCCGCGAGCGCCCTCCGGACCGGTGGGCACCCGCGACGGCGTCTTCAAGCGTCGCTCATTGAAGCCCGATGGCACCCCCGAGTGCATCCCGTACCGGCCGAGTGAGATGCTCAGCGCCGGACTGGATCTGGCTGGGGTTGATTACGCCACTATCGCCGCGTCCGGCGCGACGATGCTGGATCTCGACCCGGGCGAGTTCGACCGGTTCCGCCGACTCTGCAGCTCCGGACGGGGCGATGCGTCACTCGCGAATCTCGACGATGTGGACGTCCTCCGTGCACTGCGCCTTGATGCCGGCGATGCGGGTACGCCGAGGCCTTCATTGGGAGCGGTGCTTCTGTTTGGCACGGCTGCCGCGAGGGAGAGGTGGACACCTACCGCCGAGTGTCTCTTCCAGGATTTTCGAAGCTCGCATGCCACCGTCAACGAGACGTTGCGGCAGCCGCTGTTCGCGGCAGCCGAAACGCTGGAGGAGCGTATTCAGCTCCGCAACGTGGCGACCGAACTGATGGTCGGCATGCATCGCGTTGACCTTCCCCTCCTGGCCTCCTCCACAGTTCGCGAGGCTGTCGCCAACGCGCTCGTTCACAGGAGTTATGCCGACCTGGGCCCGGTAGTCGTGCAGTTCGCTGACGATGCGCTCACGATCAGCTCTCCAGGGGGCCTGCCAGCGGGCATCACCCTGGACAACCTCCTCGAGCAGAGCAGGCCACGAAGTGTCGCGCTGGCCGAGGCGTTCAAGCGTGCCGGTCTCGTCGACCGTCGAGGCAAGGGCATCAACGAGATGTTCGCCAGTCAACTGCGGGCCGGCCGCGACGCGCCCGATTATTCGAAGACCACGACGGCGTCTGTGTCGGTGACCATCCCCACCGGCCATTCCGATCTTGACGTTGTCCGATTCATCCTCGCCTACGAGGACAAGGCACAGGCCCCCCTTTCATTGGATGACCTGCGGGTCTTGCATCAACTCCGCGCAGTCGGCCCGTCGGCAGCATCCGAACTGGCTGACGACCTCCATTTGACAGCGGGCGTAGCCCGATCTCTAGCCCATCGCCTGGTGGAACGCGGGCTCATTGAAGCGCGAGGACATGGCCGCAATAGGCGTTTCCATCTGACGGCCGGATTCTACGCGCTAGCGGAGGACAGGAACGCCTACATCCGGGTTCAAGGCATCGATCAACTCCAGCGAGAGCAAATGATCACCGAGTATGTTCGCCGCTACGGCAAGATCACACGATCACAGGCTGCAGCACTCGTACAACTGTCCCCCGAAGCGGCAAGCAGAATCTTACGCACCATGACCCAGCAAGGCCTTCTCGCGATGAGAGGCGAACGCCGCTCCGCCCACTACGTACTCGGCCACCTCGACACGTGATCGCCCTCATCCAGTGCCGGACCCGCGAAGCCTGGGCCGAGGCATACGTTGCGACTCGTCCCAGCCTCCGACTGACTCGTCCGGGCAATGTCGGTTCGGCGCCGAAGACGCGCCAGCCTGATGGGCACCTGTAGGACGAATAGGATGCTGCCATGGACGCCCGATGTCGGAGACCTCATCCTGACAGGCTGGGTATTGGTACAGCCCGCCGAGCACCCGCCGGGTCTCCATGCGGGTCTTCCACAATTCCTCCTGACAATCAGCGATTGTATTCAGGCGGACTTGCCCCGGCCCGAAGACGGATTCAGTGACTGGTTCATCGAACGTGCCGCGGCCGATGTGGCTTGTCATTCCATCGACGATCCAACGGTGTGGGTGGCGACCATCGGGATGCATCCGGACGATGCTCGGATACTCCGCAGTGAGTATGCCGCCTCGGATGAGCCAGGTTTCGCGCTCCTGGACCGTGGCTTACCTCTTCCTCGCGATGCTGACGTGCTGGGATATGAAGTGGTGGGCGCGGAGCACACTCTCGATTTCCACAGCTGGCACTGTCATGGATATGCCGATGACGTACGCCGGGAACTCGGGATCTGCGTCAATCCCCTGGGACTGCTCCGATCGCTCGAGGACGCCAGAGCAGTTCGACGCTGGATGCTGGAGCTTCCATCATCCGAGGCGCCCGCACCGGTTCCATGGACGGTTGTCGCCATCGCGTCCGATCACTCCGGAGACGCTCGATTCTCAGCCAGGGCCAGTTCTCGCCGTCGGATGTCGAGCGCACGCTGGGCTGATGGGTCCAGGTCTCCGTAGATTTCCAGCCATTCGAGACGGGGTAGGGCGAGCACAGTCTCGACATTGACGAATCGAGTGTCTCCGCACAGGTACAGACAGCACAGCTCGGGCAGCTTCGCCAGCGGAGCAAGGTCCACGGTCCGGCCACGGGCAATGGTCAACGACAACTCCTCCAGCCGTGGTTCGGTGAAGTCCCCGATCCAGCTGAGGTCGGGCTCGATCAAGAGGCTGTCGTCAAGCTCCAGAATCCTCAGCTGACCAAGGCCTGCGAACACGCTCGCATCCACCTTCTGGCTGCGTCCGGACAGAGTGACCTCCCGCAGGTGAGACACGGCGGCCAGCCAGTCCAGGGATCGGTGACCTCGAACGGAGCCGCGGAGCACCTCGAGCCGGGGATGGTGCGCAATCGACTCGATTCCGGCTGTGCAGTTCACATCCAAGAAGGACAGTCTCGGAAGCTGACTCGCGTCGATCGGTTCAGTCGAGTGTCCGTCCTGGAAACTCAGATACTCCAGGTGCTCGCACCGCAGGATCGGGGCCAGGCTCTTGAGGCGAGTCCGAATATGCAGCCGTCTGATTCCGCTCAACTCGTCGAGAAAGCCGACGTCCCGCACGCGTCGCTCCACGATCAAGGCGTTCGGACGCGGTTGTTTGGCGGCGAAACGTCGCCGGTCCTCCTCCGTCCACGGGTCGTAGACACCGAAGAAGACGTCGGGCACGTCGCTGGTCGCGGTCACCGGACGCACCTCCGTGCAAGCCACTCGACTGGGCGAGCTGCCGACGATAGCTCCCTCCGGGCGCCGGATCGACCGGATTTCCGCACTGTTAGGGTGCGTCGTTGTCCACGGTGCACATGCCCGATGTCAACGAGGTGGTCGCATGCGGGAGCGGCAGCAATGCTCGTCTCGCACCGGCTCGGGGCCCCATGCCGGCCTCGGCCCGGAAAGCAAGGACGCGACCCGCGGCGCTCTGCAGATCGGTCGAGCCGCAGTCTTCGCAACGGCCTGCGTCATGCTCGGCCTGGGCGGCCACCTCGCCGGTGGCGGCAGGCTGCCTTCCGGCCTCGTGCTGGCCAGCACCTTCATGGTCCTGCTCGCGACAGGAGCACTCCTTGCGCGACGCCGACTTGGTCGCCTCACCGGGATGGCGTGCGCCGGCGCCGCACAGTTGGTGCAGCACCTGGTCTTCTCGGCGAGTGCCGGATTGGCCTCCGCACACTCGCGATCGGCCATCGACGCCACCCTGGCCATCCATTCGACGTCGAGCCACTCGACAGGGGGCCATTCGACATTGGGCCATTCGGCCTTGGCCGACACGACGATCGCCAACACGGCGATGGCCCACAGCTCCGGTTCATCCCACCCGCTTGCCATGACGCTCGCGCACGTACTTTCCGGCGGCGCCCTGGGACTCGTGCTGGCGCAGATGGACGCGATTGTCTGGCGAGTTCTCGAGCCATTGCTACGTCCGCTCGCCTTGATGACGCCGGCGCCGCTGCCCACGACTTCTCAAGGCTGCGAGTTCTGGCGCATCGAACACCCCGTGTCCCGGCTGGCGCTGGCGCGACCACCGTGCCGTGGACCTCCGACGGGAATCGCCCGCTGCCATCGTCCGGTCTGAGTTGATCCACCAGCGCCGCACCTCGCCGGACGCCGCAGCCATCCACAGCACCGGCCCGCACGATGCCACCCATCCACGGACGCCGCGCACGCGCCTCCGCATGCGCACGTCCACACACGCGGCATGTCCGCGGGATGCGGCACATCACCCAACGCCGAGCGCCGCGCGCCCACATTCACACGCACTCACTTCCAAGGAATCTCATGAACGTCTCGACCAACGGACCCGCCGGAGCGCGGACCTCTCTACGCATGTCGATGATCTGCCTCGTCACGCTCGTGGCCTGGCTGACGACCTTCTCTCCGGCCAGCGCGCACGACCAGCTGATCGGTACCGACCCCGCCGACGGATCGACCCTGACCGAGCCCCCGACCGCCATCCGGCTCACCTTCAACGCCGACGTCATCGCCATGGGCAGCAGCGTCGCCGTGACAGGTCCCGACGGACCCGTCACTGTCGAAGCACCTGAGACCGCCAACCACGACCTGATCGTTGACCTGCCCGAGCTCCCCGCCGGCCACTACGACGTCGCCTGGCGAGCGGTCTCCTCCGACGGCCATCCGGTCGACGGAACCTTCGCGTTCACCGTCGCCGGCTCGGCAACGCCCAGCGCCACCCCGACCAGCACGAGCCCGGCCACTACCGCCTCGCCGACCAGTTCCTCGCCGTCGACTGCCTCCCAAGACGACGGTGGGTCGTCGCCGCTGCGATGGATCGTCCCCGTCGTCGTCGTGCTGGTGCTCCTCGGTGCCGCCGCCCTCTGGCGTCGTTCGCGTACGAAGTAGGACCGGTTGCCGCACCAGCCTGCTACCGATTGGTCAGCGAATTGACGAGCAGGCTGGTGTGGAGAATGAACAACGTGCGGACCTCCCCCACGCCTGCCCTCACCCGGTTCGCCGGTCGGGCCGGCGATCACAATGACCGAGCCATGGTCGCTTCGGGACTTCTCACGAGCGCCCTGGCGTCCCGCCTCTCGATGGAACCGATCACGATCGGTGCTCCACGCCCCGCGCTCTGCACCGACTGGTCGGAGGAACTCGATTCCGCCCGAGAGGAACTGACGGAGATGGCCAGCCACTACCAGTTCCTGATGGAACGCCACCGGAGGCCGGTCACCGCCTTGAGCCGATGCGCGGTCGCCCTCGCGACCTTGCCGGTGGTCGCCGAACACCGTCCCGACGCGGTCGTCGTCTGGTTCGATGCGCACGCCGACCTCAACACTCCCGGCAACACGACGACCGGCTACCTGGGCGGTCTCGCGCTCAGCGGTCCCCTCGGCCTGTGGGACTCCGGGCTCGGCAGCGGCCTGTCGACGGGCAACGCCATTCTGGTCGGCACGCGCGATGTCGATCCAGCCGAACGAGAGCTCCTCGATACTTCCGAGATCGGCCTGGTGGCACCGGGTCCGAACGTGGCGACCGAGTTACGGATGGCGGTCGCCGGGCGTCCGGTGTACGTCCACATCGATTGCGACGTGCTCGAACCCGGCATCGTCCCGACGGACTACGCCGTTCCGCACGGCCTGAGCCTGGGTGATCTACATGCCGCGTGCGCCGTGCTCGCCGACAGCGAGATCGTCGGAGTGGAGATCGGCGAACTCGAGTCTGTTTCGGGGGACGAAGACCTTGCACCATTCCTGGCGGCTCTCGAACCCGTGCTCGACGCGATCCAGGCCGGCTCCTGATCTCGAGCGACGCACAAACGCCGCCGGCGAATCCCGAGACCGAAACCGGCCGGGATTCGCCGACGACGTCGTGATACCTACTGTCGCGATCGTGCGATGCCGTACTCAGACCACCAGGTTCAGACCACCAGTCCGAGCAGCAGCACGGAGATGATGCCGACCACGGACAGCGTGGTCTCCATCAGGGACCAGGTCATGAAGGTCTCCTTGACGGTCATGCCGAAGTACTCCTTGACCATCCAGAAGCCGGCGTCGTTGACGTGGCTGAGGAAGACCGATCCGGCGCCGATCGCCAGCACCAGCAGGGCGGTGTCGGCCGGGGAGAGCCCGACCGCGAGCGGCGTCATGATGCCGGCCGCGGTGATGGTCGCCACGGTGGCCGAACCGGTGGCAAGACGGATCAGGACGGCGACCAGCCAGCCCGCCAGCAGCGGGGACATGTTCGAGTTGGCCAGACCCTGCGCGATCACGTCACCGACACCCGAATCGACCAGCGTCTGCTTGAAACCACCGCCTGCACCGACGATGAGCAGGATGCCGGCGATCGGGCCGAAGGACGAGGACACCATCCCGCTCAGGTTGTCGCGGGTCACGCCGAGCCGCGTGCCGAGCACGATCAGCGCGACGATGGTGGTGATCAGCAACGCGTTGAGAGGTGTGCCGAGGAAGACCAGCGCCTTGCCGAAGGCACCCTCCGCCGTGTTCGTGGCCTCGACCACCGTGCGCAGCAGCATGAGCAGCACGGGCAGCAGGACGACGAACAGGGACGTGCCGAACGATGGACGCTTGACCCCCTCGGGGGGAGAGTCGGCCCCGAGGACGTGCTCCGGAGCCTCCAGCGGAACCCACTTGGCCATCATCCGACCCAGCAGCGGACCGCTGATGACCACACACGGGATGGCGACGATCAGCCCGAAGCCGAGGGTGAGGCCGAGGTTGGCCTTGAGCGCGTCGATCGCGATCAGCGGGCCGGGGTGCGGCGGAACCAGGCCGTGCAGCGCCGACAGACCGGCCAGGGCTGGGATGCCGAGCAGGATCACCGGCACCTTGGCCTTGCGGGCGGCGAACATGACCACCGGGATCAGGATGACGACGCCGACCTCGAAGAACAGCGGGATGCCGACGACGAACGCGGTGAGGGCCATGGCCCAGGGGAGCCGCTGCAGCGGTGTCTTCGCGAGGATCGTGTCGACGATGGCATCGGCACCGCCGGACGAGACGAGCATCGTTCCGATGATGGCGCCCAATGCGATCAGCAGACCGACTCCGGACAGAGTCGAGCCGACGCCCTTGGTGAAGCTGTCGAACGCCTCCATGTACGGGACGCCCGCCAGCACGGCCATCACGGCCGCGCCGATCATCAGCGCGAGGAACGGGTGAAGCTTGACCCAGACGATCAGTGCGACGATGACCGCGATGCCGGCGATAGCCGCCAGGATCAGTGGACTCACGACGCACCCCCGGGATCAACCGGGAGCCTGGTACTGGTGGATACCTCAGGGACAGTCATCCTTGACCTTTCGACATCGGTGTCACGGCGAGCGCCGTTGGGCCCTTACCCTAGCGACCTTACATACTCCTTAACAAGAGTTAAGAAGTACTTTTTATGGGATGGGTAGTATCTAAGGAGTCGCTGCAGACTCGAGGGAAGGGAAGCGCCATGGCGGACTCAGCCTTCGACGAGGGTGCCCCACTGCTGCACAAGGGCGTCGCCCGCGAACTGGGCATCAAGATCATCGACGGCACCTGGCCGGCCGGGGAGGTGCTTCGACTCGAGGACATCCAGGATCGCTTCGGCATCAGCCGCACGGTCGCCCGCGAGGTGGTGCGCCAGCTCGAGGGGTTGCGTCTGGTCGCCTCCCGCCGCCGGGTCGGCATCCTCGTGCAGCCTCGGGAGACGTGGAACGTCTTGAGCCCCACGCTCATCGACTGGCGACTGCATTCCACCGATCGCGCCAACCAGCTCCGCTCGCTGATCCAGCTCCGGCACGTGGTCGAGCCCGCCGCCGCGGCCGGCGCGGCCCAGCACGCCTCCCTGGAGACGCGCGCGATGCTGCCGCCGCTGGCGGCGTCGATGCGTCACCTCGGAGAGGCGGGAAAGCTGCAGGAGTTCCTCGAGCTCGACATCACGATGCACCGCACCCTGCTGGCCGCCTCCGGCAACGAGCTGTTCGCCGCCATGGCCAGTTTCGTCGAGGTCGTGTTGACCGCCAGAACCGAATTGGACCTGATGCCGGCCAATCCCGAGCCCGAGGCGCTGGACGCCCACGAGGAGGTGGCGATGGCGGTGTGGCGGGGCGATCCGCAGGCGGCTCACGCCGCGATGAGCCGGATCACCGGCGAGGTGCAGACCTTCTTCTCCCAGATGCCCGGGCCCCGGTGAATGCCCGCGACCTGTTCGCCAGTCAGCCGGTCGCGACCTTCGGCTCGATCACGCCGGCCGGCAGACCGCATCTGGTGCCGATCACGTTCGCGCTCGCAACGCCGTCGTCCATCGTCTTCGCGATCGACCACAAGCCCAAGTCCACGCGCCGCCTGAAGCGGCTGGCGAACGTCCGCGCGCACCCGGCGGTGTGCCTGCTCGCCCACGCCTACAGCGTGGACTGGCGGGAACTCTGGTGGGCCAGGGCGGACGCGCAGGCGACCGTCCTCGACCCGGAGGACGCGCGGACCGCGATCGGCCTCGCGGCCCTGGCGGAGCGGTACCCGCAGTATCAGGCCCGGCCGCCGGCCGGGCCGGTCGTCTGGTGCGAGGTGGAGCGATGGTCCAGCTGGACGGCGGCCTGAACTCCCGAAATGTCAGGACGGCCCGCTTCACTCGGCGGGAATGAGAATCCACAACACGATGTAGAGAATGAACTGCGGCCCGGGCAGGAGACAGGAGGCGACGAAGAGGATCCGCACCAGGGTCGGGCTGAGCCCGAAACGTTCTCCCAGGGCTGCGCAGACCCCACCGATGACCCTGCGATTGCGGCGACGGACGAGCTTCGACATGAATGTCTCCAAGATTGCTGGTGGTAGCGATTGTCGGGTACGTCCACCCAACCGCTTCCGTGACCGTAGCGCCATCGGGGATCCCCCGGATCCGGACCCTTTCCTCACCTGGTGGCGACGCCGATAGGTTGAGCGAGTGACCACCCCCTCGCCGGCGCGACTGCTGCTCGCCGACGATCACGCCCTGGTCCGGCAGGGGGTCCGGCTGATCCTGGAGGCCGAACCGGACCTCACCGTGGTGGCCGAAGCCTCGGACGGTGCCGAGGCCGTCGAACTGGCCGTCCGCGGCGGCATCGACCTGGCCATTCTCGACGTCTCGATGCCGAGGATGACCGGCCTGCAGGCAGCCCGGGAGATCAGCCGGCGAGGCACCGGCGTGGCCATCCTCATGCTCTCCATGCACGACAACGAGCAGTACCTCTTCGAAGCCCTGCGGGTCGGAGCGGCCGGCTACGTGCACAAGTCGGTGGCCGACCGCGACCTGATCGCCGCCTGCCGCTCCGCTTTGCGGGGTGAGCCCTTCCTCTATCCGGGTGCGGTGGCCACCCTGATCAAGGACTTCCTCACCCGCGCCTCGACGCACGAGACGATCGAACTGCTCACCGCCCGCGAGGAGGAGGTGCTGAAGCTGATCGCCGAGGGCCACAGCAGCCGCGAGATCGCCGACCTGCTCTTCATCAGCCCCAAGACCGTCGAACGGCACCGATCCAACCTGCTCGCGAAGCTGGGGATGAAGGACCGGCTGGAACTCACCCGGTACGCGATCCGCAACGGTCTGATCGAACCCTGACCGGGCTCAGAGGGTCCATTCAGGTCAGGCGGTGAGCGCCAGATCCGGCACCACGACGGCCGGGCAGTGCGCCTGCTGCGCCGCCCGGCGGCTGACCGAGCCGTGCAGCAGACCCGGCAGACGCCCGTTGCGACGGGTACCCAGCACGACCATGGACGCCATCCGCGAGACCTGCAAGAGCCACGGCAGTGGACGACCGGGCACCACCCGCGAGTCGACCGGCACCATCGGATACCGGGAGCTGGCCTCCCGCAGCGCGTCGGCCAGGGCCGCCTTGGCCTGGCCCAACACGTGCTCGGCGCTCTCCCACTCGGCACCTCGACGGAGGTCCCAGATGTTCGGTTCGATGAGCAGGGCCAGCACCGGCGCCTGGCGACGTCGGGCGTTCTCGAAGGCCATCAACGTGGCGGCCCGGGCCGTCGAGGCCCGGTCGACTCCCAGCAGGATGGGGCCGTTGGCGAATCTGGCCGCGGTCGGGACGGCGGCGACCGGCCCCCTGGCCCGGGCCAGGACCGAATCGGTGACGCTGCCGAACATGGCACCGCGCACCAGGCCCAGGCCACGGGTTCCGGTGACCACCAGTCGGGCCCACTCGGTCGCTTCGGAGAGCTCGTCGATCGGGCTGGCCTCGGCGAGCACCGACCGCACGTCCAGCAGCGGGTGCCGCACCTGGAGATGCTTCACGGCCCGGGCCAGCCGATCGTTCAGCGCGGCCTCGCGATCGAATCGGTTGAGCAGCGCGACCTGTTGCAGCGACATCGGCCCCGGTTCGGTCGCCGACAGGAGCGTCAGCCCCTGGTGGCTGAGTTGCGCATAGGACGCGGCCCAGTTCACCGCCAGCCGCGACATCGGCGAGCCGTCGAATCCCACCACGACCCGGTCGCGGTAGTCGGCGCGTCGCTGAGACGCATCAGCTGACATCGCCCTGCCTCCGGGGTCGCCGCACGAGAAGTTCCATGGGGGCTCAACGACCAGGATCGGCCATCAGCTCCGTGCGAACGGAGAATCAGCGTGAATTACAGCCGACATCGGGAAGAACTGGGGGCTGACCCCCATGCGCTCAGATCCGCCGGCCCTCGCCCTGATCGGACATCGGCTCGGACCTCGGCTCGGACATCGGCACCGAGAGCGAGACCACCGTACCCCGGCCGGGCGCGGAGACGATCTCCAGAGCGCCGCGGACGAGACGGGCCCGTTCCCGCATACCGGTGATCCCGGTGCCCTCCTGGGATCTGATGCCCTGCCCGTCGTCGGTGACCGTCAGCCTCAATTCGCGCGGATCGCGGCGCAGCCGGACGCCGACCGTCGTCGCGTTGGCATGCCGGGCGGCGTTGGTCAGTGCCTCCTGGGCAACGCGGTAGAGCACGAGATCCTGCTCGTGCGTCGTCCCGCTCACCTCGTCGATCTCGCGGCGCAACTGGAGCCCGGCATGGGTGGCGACCTCGCCGGCAACCGCGCTGATCGCGCGACTGAGGCCGAGGTCGTCCAGCACTCCGGGACGAAGCCGGGCGGTGATCGTGCGGACCATGTCCAGGCTCGCCCGGGTGGCCTCGGTGATCTCGCTCAGTTCGTCGACCAGCTCGGCCGGGGCCTGCCGGGAGGCCCGGCTCAACCGGAGAAGCACGACCGTCAGGCTCTGCCCCACCTCGTCGTGCAGTTCGGCGGCCACCCGGGAGCGTTCGTCCTCCTGCCCGAGCAGGGTCGCCCGGACGGCCGTGGCCCGCTCCGCGTCCAGACGATCGAGCATCTCGTTGAAGGTCGAGGCGAGCCGGCCGACCTCGCCCGGGCCCTCCACCGGCACCCGGCCGCCCGGCCGCGGGGTGTCGACCGCGGCCATCGCGCCGGCCAGCCGGGAGAGGGGTCGCAGCGCGATCCAGACGGTCAGGAAGTTCGCGCCCCAGACACCGAGGATTCCGGCGAGGATCCACACGTCCTCCGCCGGGGCCAGTGGATAGGCCAGCGTCAGCGGGGAGAAGACCATGACCGAGCACGAGACCAGCAGAACGACACCGTTCCACAGGCACAGACGCCAGAGCAGAGACATGTCTATCGACCCGGCAGCCGGTCTTCCCAGAGGGCGACCGTGTCGGGGACGAACTCCTCCGGCGCCGCGCGGATCCGTCCGGCCAGCTCGGCGGGCGTCACCCAGCCACCCCAGTCGACCTCCTCGGGTTGCAGACGGACGGGGCCGTTCCAGACTGCCGCGTAGAGGAACGCGTGATAGCTCGTGTGCTCGTCCGCATAGTCGGATTCGCCGAGGGATTCCAGCTCGACGCCGGTGATGCCCAGTTCCTCGGCCAGTTCCCGGACGGCGCCGAGGTAGGGGTCCTCGCCGGCTGCCAGCACGCCTCCCGCGGCGAAGTCGTAGAGGCCTGGGAAGACGTCCTTGATGGTGGTGCGACGGTGGAGGAAGACGCGACCCGCGTCGTCCCGCACGAGGATGCCGGTGGCCCCGTGCCGCAGGTTCTCCGCGCGCACCCGCGATCTCGGCGCGGACCCGCATTGGTGTCCGCTTTCGTCGTAGAGGGCGACGATCTCGTCCACGATTCCATCCTCCGGTCCTCGGGTGATGCCATTCTGCTGGTTCGTTACCTGGCGAAGCCGGGCAGTCACCCACGTAGGTTCGGTACCGTTTCATCCAGGCCCCGCTCGTAGGGCGACCTCGAGGCGATACGTGGAGGCAGACGTGAGTGGTGGACTGGTCGCCCTGCTGGACGACGTGGCTACCCTGGCGAAACTCGCCGCCGCGTCCATCGACGACGTCGGTGCCGCGGCCGGGAAGGCCAGTGCCAAGGCCGCGGGCGTCGTCGTCGACGACACCGCGGTCACGCCGAACTACGTACGTGGCTTCCTGCCCGAACGCGAGCTGCCCATCATCAAGAAGATCGCGATCGGCTCGCTGCGCAACAAGCTGGTGCTCATTCTGCCGGTGGCGATCCTGCTGAGCACCTTCCTGCCCTGGGTGATGCCGTACCTGATGATCGCGGGCGGCTCCTACCTGACCTACGAGGGGGCCGAGAAGCTCTGGGAGAAGTTCGGCGGCGGCCATCACGAGGACGACGGCGAACCCGAAGACGCCATCGGCACCCCCGAACACGAGAAGAAGATGATCAGCGGCGCCATCCGCACGGACCTGATCCTCTCCGCGGAGATCATGGTCATCGCGCTGGCCTCGGTGGATCACCAGTCGTTCGTGAACAAGCTGATCATCCTCATCATCGTCGCCTTCGCCATCACGGCACTGGTCTACGGCGTGGTCGCGATCATCGTGAAGATGGACGACGTCGGCCTCCACCTGGCCGGCAAGCAATCCCGGGCGAGCCAGAAGATCGGCCGCGGGCTGGTGCTGGCGATGCCCAAGGTGATGTCCATCCTCGGCGCGGTCGGCACCGCCGCCATGCTCTGGGTCGGCGGCCACATCTTCATCGTCTACATCGGCGAGGCCGGTCTGCACGGGCTCGCCGATGTCGTCCAGCACGCCGCGGAAGCCGTCGCGCACGCGGTACCCGACGCGCTCAGCGGATTCCTCGGGTGGACCGTCGAGACCCTCATCTCCGCCTTCGTCGGCCTCATCCTGGGCGGGCTGATCCTCCTGGTCATGCACCTGATCCCGCGCCGTAAGAAGGCCGCCGCGCACTAGACGGTAGCCTTCGGATGAGGGGCTGGCATCCGGTTGAAGGCTGGGCATCCAGTTAATGGCCGCGCATCCAGCGATGCGTGGCTGTTCGACTTCCAGGTGGATGCTTGGCCTCTACCCGGATGCCCGACCGCTTTACTGGATGCCCACCCTGTGGGGCCCCGGCTGCGGAGGTATCAGCGCCAGGTCCATCTGCGGGGTCACGGTCCATCTGCGGGGGCCCGGTCCGGCCGCGGGGCACGGTCCGGCTGCGGGGGCACGGTCCCGGCTGC
>JBDIAG010000003.1:0-26937 GCA_039812305.1 Actinomycetales bacterium
TCGTTCGGGAGGCTCTGGAGCAGCAGGGCCTGGAGGTCCTGCTCGAACGCGACGTGCCGGTCGACGCCGCGGCGCTGCGGCCGGCGGCGCTCGCGTACCAGCTGCCGATCGTCCAGTGGGTGTTCGGTGCCGGCGCGAACGAGACCCGCGCGGACGTCGACCGGGCGGCCAACGCCGCCCTGCTGCAGATCGAGCAGCAGGCTTACAGCACCCCGGAACTCGAAGGGCTGTATCCGCTCTCGCTCAGCGCCCGCACCCAGGTGCTCAAGGGCAGGCTCAACGCCGGCGAGGTGGTGCGCTACTTCACCGACCTCCTCGACCCACGGCACGCGGTCCGCACGCTCTACTTCCACACCCGCTTCTCCACCAACACCGAGCCGCACCCGAGCATGGCCCAGCCGTTCCGGATGATGGCGCACAACGGCGAGCTCAACACCGACCGCAAGAACCGGCTCTCCGACGACGCGCTGGCCCGGTCTCGCGAGCGCCGGATCGTCCGGCCGCCGGGCCAGTCCGACAGCAGCCGGCTCGACCAGACCCTGCAGAGCCGGGTCTTCGACGACGGACTCGACCTGGTCGAGGCGGTCGTGTCGCTGATGCCGCCGGCCTGGGAGAACGACCACTCCCTGCCGCAGCCGGTACGCGACATGCTCGAGTACTTCTCCCTCTACGAGGAGAAGAACGACGGCCCGGCCGCCGTCATCTTCAGCGACGGCGACGTGGTCGGGGCCCGCCTCGACCGGCTCGGCCTGCGTCCGCTGCGCTCGGTCGAGACCGAGGAGTACCTCGTCGTCTCCTCCGAGGCCGGGCAGGTGCCGTTCCCGGACGAGACGGTCACCCACCGTGGCCGGATCGAGGCCGGCGGCATGCTGTACGTCGACCATCGCACCGGCGGGGTCCGCCGCACCCGCGAGGCGCTGGAAGCCCTGGCCGCGCGCCGCGACTACTCGGTGCTGCTGGAGCGGGCGCGGGTCAACATCGACGACCTGCCGGCTCCCGACATCCACCGCACCACCAACACCCTCGGCTACGTCGGTGACCTGACCGTGCACGGTCGGTACGTCGCCTACTCGCTCAACCAGGAGAGCTTCCGGTTCCTCATGGACCCGATGCTGGCCGACGGTGCCGAGCGCATCTCGGCGATGGGCTACGGCAACGCCATCAACGCCCTCTCCGATCAGGAGGGCGGCATGGCGAAGTACTTCTCGCAGCGCTTCGCCCAGGTGACCAACCCACCGCTGGACTCGATCCGCGAGGCGGACGGGATGAGCATGCGGGTCGCGCTCGGCGCCAAGCCGGACGGCTTCGACCTGCACTCGACGAGCAAGATGCGCCAGATCGTGATCGACTCCCCGATCCTCGATCACCTCGACATGGTCAAGCTGCGCGAGCAGCGCATCACTCCGTTGCGGCGCTTCGACATGCTCTACGAGCCGGCCCCGGAGTCGCCACAGCTCAACGCGGACTCGATGGTGCGTGCCGTCGACCGCCTGTGCGACGAGATCGAGGAGTTCGCGCGTGAGCAGGGCGGCATCGCCGTCGTCACCGACCGGTCGATCTCCAACAAGCTGGCGCCGATCCCGCTGCTGCTGGCCCTGTCCGCGGTGAACCAGCGGCTGATCGCCACCGGCCTGCGGCTGCGTGTCTCGATGATCGCCGAGAGCGGCCAGCTGCCGTCGTCGCACCACATCGCCTGCGCGCTCGGCTTCGGCGCCTCGGCCGTCTACTCGCTCAGCGCCCGGCTCCGGGCCGAGGAGAAGTACCCGAGCCCGGCGGCTCCGGCCGGTGAGACCACGGACACCGACCGGGCCTTCGACCGGTTCCGCAAGGCGGCGACCAAGTCGCTGGCCAAGACGATGGGCCGGGTCGGGCTCTGCACGGTGGAGAGCTACATCGGCGGGGAGTTCTTCGAGCCCAACTACCTCGACACCCGGGACCCGGTGCTGGCGTGGTGTTTTCCGCACCTGGACGCTCCGGTCGGCGGCGTCGGGTTCCTCCGGATCGCCACCGCCTCGACCGACTGGCACACCCGCGCCAAGACGGTCAGCACCGAGGCCCAGGTGCCGCTGCTCGGCCTCTTCAAGGAGCGGTCGGACGGCGCGGGTCACTCCTACGGCCTCACCGCCGTGCGCGTCTTCACGGACATGACCGAGGAACGGGCCAGATTCGGCCCGCAGGCGTCCGACCCGAAGGAGACCGTCGCGATGGCCTCGCCGGCCGCGCGGCCGGAGGCAGGCCCGGACGAATCCCCCGAGTCGTTGCGGCTGCTCACCCTGGCCCAGCTCGACGACGCCTTCGGGCTGACCGACGCCGCATACCGTCACAACGGCTACGAGGCCCTGACCGAGCAGGAGATCGACGACTTCGCGATCACCCCCGGCTACCGGGACTTCGTCGCGACCACACAAGCCGAACGGGCCCGTCGTCCGTCGGCCTTGCGGGACGTGCTGGCGTTGCCCGCCGACGTCACCATGCTGCGCACCGCCGCCGAGTTCGCCCGTGAGCTGGGCCGGTTCTCCACCTCCGGCAACGAGAGCATCCTGGTGCGCGGCCTGGCGGTGGAGTCCTTGCCGGAGAACAGGTTCCGTCTCGCGCTGACCGATGTGCCGGTCGTCGAGCCGGTCTCCTACCAGGCGCTGGCCGAGTTCCTGACCGGTTCCCACCCCGGCGAGGTCGAGGTCGAGCACACCGCGGACGGGCTGCTCGTCAACGCGAGCGGGCACGCCCACCAGCTGCTCCACCTGTTGCGGCAGGCGCCGGCGAGCATCCCGATCACGGACGTGCAGCCGGCGCACGAGATCACGCCCGCCCTGGCGTCCGGCGCGATGAGTCACGGCGCCCTGGTGGCGACCGCGCACGAGGCGGTCGCGCACGGCACCAACATGGTCGGCGGGATGTCCAACTGCGGCGAGGGCGGCGAGCACTACTCCCGCTACGGGACGATCCGCGGCTCGCGCATCAAGCAGTTCGCCTCCGGCCGGTTCGGCATCTGGGCCGGTTACCTGGCCGACCCGATGCTGCAGGAGCTGGAGATCAAGATCGGCCAGGGCGCCAAGCCCGGCGAGGGTGGCCAGCTGCCGGCCAACAAGGTGACGGTGGATATCGCCGCCGCCCGCGGCGGCACCCCCGGGATCGAGCTGATCTCGCCTCCGCCGCACCACGACACGTACTCGATCGAGGACCTGGCCCAGCTGATCCACGACTGCAAGGCGGCCCGCGTGCGGGTGATCGTCAAGCTGGTCTCCTCCGAGGGGATCGGGACGATCGCGGTCGGCGTGGCCAAGGCGGGGGCGGACGTCATCAACGTCGCCGGCAACACCGGCGGCACCGGTGCGGCCGCCGTCACCAGCCTCAAGTACGCCGGTCGCTCGGCCGAGATCGGCATCGCCGAGGTGCACCAGGCCCTGGTGGCGAACGGCCTGCGGCAGAAGGTGATCCTGCGCTGCTCGGGCGCGCACCAGACCGGCCGCGACGTCGTCGTCTCCGCCCTGCTCGGCGGTGACAGCTTCGAGTTCGGCACCACCACGCTGATGATGCTGAAGTGCGTGATGGCCAAGAACTGCAACATCAAGTGTCCGGCCGGCCTGACCACCAACCCGGAGGTCTTCGACGGCGACCCGCGGGCGCTCGGGCAGTACTTCCTCAACATCGCCCACGACGTGCGGCGGATCCTCGCCAAGCTCGGCGTGCGCTCCCTGACCGAGGCACGTGGCCGCACCGACCTGCTGCAGCTGCTGGAGCACCCCGCCAGCGTTGGGCGACTGGACGTCCGCCGCATGCTGGCGACGGTGCCGGAGAAGCGCGTCACCGACCCGGTCTACCTGGAGAAGGACTACGCGGTCGACGACAGGCTGATCGACGCCGTCCGGTCGAGCCTGGTCGAGGCCGGCGAGCAGAGCGTGGAGATCGACGGGATCGCGTTGCGGAACTCCAACAAGTCCGTCGGCGGTCAGCTGTCCATCGACATCGAGCGGATGCTCAACCACGGCGAGGTCGCGGCCGAGGCTCTCGACCGGCTGCCGGCGGTGCGCACCGACGACCGCGGCCGGCACACGTTCGCCGAGGGCTCGATCCGGGTGCGCACCCACGGCACGGCGGGACAGTCGTTCGGCGCCTTCTGCAACGACGGCCTCGAGCTCGTTCACAGCGGCACCGCGAACGACGGGGTGGGCAAGAGCCAGTGCGGTGGACGGATCATCGTCCGGTCTCCGGGTGGCGGGTCGCTCGCATCCGGTGGCAACGTGCTGATCGGCAACTTCGCCCTGTTCGGCGCGATGGGCGGGCGCACCTTCGTCCAGGGCGAGGCGGGCGACCGGTTCGCCGTCCGCAACTCCGGGGCCACCGCGGTCGTCGAGGGCGTCGGCGACTTCTGCTGCGAGTACATGACCAACGGCGCCGTGCTCAACCTCGGCGGCATCGGCAAGGGCCTCGGCAACGGCATGAGCGGCGGCTTCGTCTACCAGTACGACCCGGCCGGCGAGCTGGTGGCCGCGGCCAGCGAGTCGCTGCTGATCCAACCGCTGGTCGACGCTGCCGAGGGGACGGACGCGGACGGCGCGGGCTTCCACGAGGAGGCCGTGCTGACGCTGCTGCGCTGGCACCTCGAGGCGACCGGTTCACCGCTGGCCCAGCGTCTGATTGACGACTGGGAGCAGACCCGTCGGCACGTCGTGGTCGGGATGCCGCGGGCGTTGCTGCTCTACCAGGACGGCGACCGCATCCTCGCGGCGAAGTCCCGCAAGGAACTGCTGGACGAGCTGGCGACCGCGATCGCGGTCACCAAGCTGCGCTCGTTCAAGCTCGACTTCCGCGACCAGCGGGCCGTCGTCGACGGCCGCACACCGGGTTTCGGCGATCTGGACTCGCCCGAGGCGCTCGGCCTGCTGTCCTCCTACACGGTTCTCGCGATCGCCCAGGAGATCGCCCTCGAACGGGTCCCCGGGGCGATGGGCCCGCAGGACCCGCGGGTGGCCGGCGCGATCCGCAAGCTCGTCCTCACCGAGGACTACTTCGTCATGCACCGCCTGCACCGGTACGTGCGCTCCAAGCTGGAGCAGTTCGACGACACCGAGCTCGCGACCCAGATCGCCGCCAAGCGTCTGGATGACTACAAGCGTTCGCTGGAGCTGCGCAACGTCCGCAGCATGGACGCCCCGGGCACCTACGGGTGGATCGCCTACCAGGAGCGGAAGAACGCGGCCCGGATCGACCGGACGAAGTTCGACTCGATGCTGGTCACGGCCGCGCTCGACGACCTCGCCAAGATGGCCCAGACCGCGATGGCGGCCAGCATCGCGGCCGAGGCCGCGGGCGCCGGCCAGGCCACACCGACCGCCCAGTCCACCTCGGCGGTGCTGTCTTGACCGCCACGCTGGCCCTGCCCACCGGAGCCCCGTTCACGGTGGATCAGCAGGCCTGGCTGGCCGGATTCCTGGCCGGCATGGCCGCCGCCGGCCGCCACGACCAGGACGACAACGCAGGCCAGCCGACACTGACCGCCAACGTCCTCTTCGGCACCCAGACCGGCAACAGCGAGGACCTGGCCGATCGGCTCTCGACCGCTCTGCGCGCTCGCGGCCTGGGCGCCGACCTGATCGCGCTGGACGACGTCTCGATGGAGCAGCTCGCGACGATGCCGTATGTGGTCGTAGTGACCTCCACCTACGGCGAAGGCGAGATGCCGGACAACGCCGAGCTGTTCTGGGAGGCGCTGGCCGCCGACTCGGCACCCCGGCTGGAGGAGACGAAGTTCGCCGTGCTGGCCCTCGGCGACAGCGGCTACGAGGGCTTCTGCCAGGCGGGTCGGCTGATCGACACCCGGCTGGAACAGCTCGGTGCGGTGCGGCTCGCGCCGCGGATCGACTGCGACGTCGACTTCGAGGATCCGGCCACCGCCTGGCTGGACGAGGTGGTCGAGCTCCTGGTGGCCGCGGCTCCGGTGGGGCCGTCCTCCGGGCCGACCCGCACGCCGGTGCCGGCCGCGACCCGGGCCCGGCCGAAGTGGAACCGCAAGAATCCGTTCACGTCGAGACTCGTTGCCAACCGGGTGCTCTCCGGCGCCGGCAGCGCCAAGGAGATCCGCCACTACGAGCTCGATCTCGGCGACAGCGGCATCGAGTACGCGGCCGGAGACGCCCTCAACGTGGTTCCGGTCAACGACGCGATCCTGGTCGAGTCCATCCTGGAACGGATGGGTCTCGACGGCGACAGCGACGTCGAGGGCCTGGCCCTGCACGCGCGTCTCACGCAGGCCTGGGAGATCCGCACTCCGTCCAAGGAACTGCTCACCGCGCTGGCCGAGCGGGACCCGCAGGGTGAACTCGCCGCCGTGCTCGCCCGCGGCGAGCGGGACACGCTGGACGGCTGGCTGTACGGCAAGGACGTCCTCGACCTGCTGCTCGCCGCCCCGGAGTGCGCCTTCACGCTCGAGGAGCTCACCGGGCTGTTCCGCCCGCTGCAGCCCAGGGCGTACTCCATCTCGTCCAGTCCGCTGCACAGTCCGGATCGGATCCACCTGACCGTGGCTTCGGTGCGGCACGGTACGACCCGGATCCGCGGCGGGGTCTGCTCGACCTTCCTCGCCGACCGCGCCGGGGACGGTGACGTGGGGATCTTCCTGCAGCCCAACGCGGCGTTCCGGGTTCCCCAGGACGACACGCTGCCGATGATCATGGTCGGTCCCGGCACCGGGGTCGCTCCGTTCCGGGCCTTCCTGCAGGAGCGGGTGGGGCGGGGAGCGACCGGCAAGAACTGGCTGTTCTTCGGCGACCAGCACCGGGCCAGCGATTTCATCTACGCCGACGAGATCACCGAGCTCGCCGACAAGGGGGTGCTCGACCGTCTCGACCTGGCCTTCTCCCGCGACCAGAAGGAGAAGATCTACGTGCAGACCCGGATGCAGGAGCACGCCCGGGATCTCTACGCGTGGCTGGAAGAGGGCGCCCACTTCTACGTCTGCGGCGACGCCTCCCGGATGGCGAAGGACGTGGACGCGACGCTGCGCACGATCATCGAGCAGCAGCGTGGACGCGGACCGGACGACGCGGCGGAGTACCTGGCGCAGCTGAAGAAGGACAAGCGGTACGTGCGAGACGTGTACTGACGCCTGCGATTCAGCTAGCGGCGACGGGAGCGAAACGTGCTGACGGCCCGGGAGGCCGCTGTCGTGGTCCGTGAACTCCGGTTGGAGTGCGGTTGGACGTCCTCCCAGGCGCTCGACCGCAGAAGCCGTAGGCCGTTCAGCCCGACCAGGACCGTGGAGCCCTCGTGGCCGGCCACCGCGATCGGCAGCGGGAGCGTCCCGACCAAGTCCCAGGCGACCAGCGCGAGGATGACGGTCGCCGCCAGGATCAGGTTGGCGACGACGACCCGGCGGGCCCGGCGGGAAAGAGCGATGACCCGGCTGACCGCGGTGAGATCGTCGTGCACGATGACCGCGTCCGCGGTCTCCAAGGCAAGGTCGCTGCCCTGCCGTCCCATCGCGATGCCAAGGTGGGCCGCCGCCATGGCCGGCGCGTCGTTCACCCCGTCGCCGATGAGAACGACTCTGCGGCCGGAGGACTCGAGTCGACGGACGGCGTCCACCTTGTGCTGGGGGAGGAGTTCGGCGCGCACGTCGCCGATCCCGACCCGGCCGGCGAGTCGACGGGCGGCCGCCGTGTTGTCCCCGCTGAGAAGCACGGGCGGGTGGCCGGTGAGCTCGGTCAGCTCGCGGACGGCGCGCTCGGCGTTCGGGCGAATCCGATCGGCCAGGCTGACGAGCGCCTCCGGCCGGGAATCGACGACGACCAGGACCACGCTGGTGCCTTCGGCCTCGCGGGTGGCGACGAGTCGGCTCAGCCGGTCGGACCCGACCGTCGGCACGCTGCTGTCGCGCGGCGAGACCACCTGGACCCGCAGACCTTCCACCACGGCCTCGATGCCGCGTCCGGGCTTGGAGATGAAGTCGCCTGGACTCGGGAGCCGGTGTTCCCGCCGCGCGGCCGCCACGATCGCCACTCCCAGCGGATGCTGACTGGGGAGTTCGGCCGCTCCGGCCAGACGCAACACCTCGTCCCGGGTGAAGCGGCTGCCGGGGAGCAGATCGACGGAGGTGACCTCGGGCGTCCCCCGAGTGAGCGTGCCCGTCTTGTCGAAGGCGACCGTGTCGCCCAGCCCCACCTGCTCCATCACGACCGCGGACTTGACCAGCACGCCATGGCGGCCGGCATTGGCGATGGCGGACAGCAGCGGTGGCATGGTGGCCAGGACGACCGCGCACGGTGACGCGACGATCATGAAGGTGATCGCGCGCAGCAGGGTGGGCTCGAGTGGAGCGCCCATCGCCAATGGCAGGAAGAACAGCACGAGGGTCGTGGCGACCATGACCAGGGAGTACTTCTGCTCGATGTTCTCGATGAACAGCTGCGTCTTCGCCTTCGTCTGGGAGGCTTCCTCGACCATGCGGACGATCCGGGCGACAACCGACTCCTCCGCCCTGCGGCCGACCCGCACCAGCAGGGTTCCGGCCCCGTTCATCGTGCCGGCGTAGACCTCGGCCCCGGGTTGTTTGACGGCCGGAAGCGACTCACCGGTGATGGTGGACTGGTCCACGTCGGAGCTGCCGCCGATCACCGTGCCGTCGGCGCCGATGCGCTCGCCGGGACGGATGCGGATCACGTCACCGACCCGCAGCTCCATGGCCTCGACCGCCGTCTCGGCACCGTCGTCCTCGATCCGGGAGGCCTTCTCGGGCGCCAGATCGAGCAGCGCGGTCACCGACTCCCGGGTGCGCCTGGTGGCGATGGCTTCCAGGGCGCCCGAGGTGGCGAAGATGACGATGAGCAACGCGCCGTCGAAGACCTGCCCGATCGAGGCCGCGAGGAGCGCCGCCAGAACCATCAGCAGATCGACGTCCAAGGTCTTGTCCCGCAGGGCTTGTAGGCCTGCGAGTGCCGGTTCCCAACCGCCGGCGAGATAGCAGGCCAGGTAGGCGGCCCACCACAAGGCCGCGGGCCCGCCGGCCATCTGGAGGATGCCGCCGATGGCGAAGAGTCCCACCGCGACAGCCGCCCAGCGGGCCTCGGGCACCCGCAGCCAGGATCGTCGCGGAGCCTGCCGGGCCGTCGATGCGGAGTCGACGGCGGGACGAGAGACCGTGAGCATCCCTCATTCATAGCAGAGATGAACATGTCTTCATATATATGCGACGTGACTGATGAGCCACTCGGTAGACTCTGTGGCGTGGGACACGGAGTGCAGGGCCGGAGCATGCCCGTGGCACGTCTGGATGCCGAGACCGCCACCGCGGTGGCCGAGACCCTGCAGGCCCTCGTCGCGCCGAGCAGGCTGCTCATCCTTTCCCTGCTGCGGGAACGCCCGGCGACGGTCAGTGAGCTGACCGCGGATCTGGGGATGGAGCAGTCCGCGATCTCCCACCAGCTTCGGCTGCTCCGCATGATGGGCATGGTGACCGCCACCCGTCATGGCCGCAGCGTCACCTACTCACTCTTCGACAACCATGTCGCGGAGTTGCTCGACCAGGCGGTCTATCACGCCGAGCATCTCCGGCTGGGGAAGCCGGACGTGGACGTGCCGGAGGGATCGACGCCGATGGCCGCCGGCGAACTGTGAGAGGTGGGCCGTGCCGGGGCAAGCTGACGACGACGTCATTTTCACGCCTTCGCCGGAGGCGCTGAGCGAGGGGGTCCTGGCATGCTTCGGCTCCTGGCTCGCCGACCGGCGCGGAACGAAGCCGGTTGACTACGAGCAACTCTGGTCGTGGTCGAGCACCGATCTCGAGGAGTTCTGGGATTCCGTCCGGGCCTTCTTCGACCTCCGGGTGGAGCAGGACTCCGGGGTCGTCCTGGCCGAGCGAAGCATGCCCGGCGCCTCCTGGTTTCCCGGCGCCCGGGTCAACTACGTCCGGCAGGCCCTGCGTCACCGGCTCGACACACCGGCGGTGGTCGCCCTCACCGAGGACGGCCGGCGGAGCGAGCTGACCTGGGACGAACTGCGCGGCCAGGTCGGCGCGCTCGCGCAGTGGTTGCGGGCGCACGGTGTCGGCAGGGGTGACCGGGTGGTCGGATACCTGCCCAGTGTGGCGGCCTCGGTCGTCGGCTTCCTCGCCACCGCGTCGATCGGGGCCGTCTGGTCGGCGTGCTCCCCGGAGTACACCGCGCACGGGGCGGCCGATCGGTTCGACCAGCTGGAACCCGTGGTGCTGATCGCCGCGGACGGATATCGCTATGGCGGCCGGGTGCACGACCGGACGTCGACGGTTGCCGAGCTGCGTGGACTTCTGCCGGGCGTGCGCGAGGTGCTGTGGGTCGACAACGTCGGTCTCGAACGGCCTTCCGGCACGACGTCCTACGACGAGGTGGTGGCCACGCCCGGCGAGGTGGACCCGGTGCCGGTTCCGTTCGACCATCCTCTCTGGGTGCTCTACTCCTCCGGCACGACCGGGCGGCCGAAGGGCATCGTCCACGGTCATGGCGGGATCCTCCTGGAGCAGGTGAAACTCCTCGGGCTGCATCACGACCTCCGGCCCGGCTCCCGCTTCTTCTGGTTCACCACCACCAGCTGGATGATGTGGAACGTCCAGGTCTCCGGGCTGCTGCTGGGCGCGACGATCTTCCTCTTCGACGGCAGCCCCACCTGGCCCGGTCCGGAGGCCTTATGGCGGCTGGTCGCGGATCAGCGGCTCGATTGCTTCGGTACCAGTGCCGCGTTCTTGTTGGCCTGTCAGAAACGTGGGGTCGACCTCGCCGGGGTGCGTGCCGCCGGGACGTTGAAGTCCTTGGGCAGCACCGGCTCTCCGCTCCCGCCGAGCTGCGCCAGGTGGATCGCGGGGGAGCTTCCCGGGGTGCGGCTGGGCGCGATCAGCGGGGGCACGGACGTGTGCTCCGCCTTCGTCGGCCCGGTGCCGAGCCTGCCGGTGCGGGCGAGCGAGATGTGGCCGATGCTCGGGGTGGCCGTGGAGGCGTGGGATGCCGACGGACATCCGCTTGTCGACGAGGTGGGCGAGCTGGTGATCACCCAGCCGATGCCGTCCATGCCGGTCGGCTTCTGGGGAGATGCGGACGGCCAGCGCTACCACGATGCCTACTTCGCCACCTTCCCCGGCGTGTGGCGGCACGGAGACTGGGCGACCGTCACGCGCCACGGCGGCGTCATCATCCACGGCCGCTCGGACGCGACGATGAACCGGTACGGCGTGCGGATGGGCAGTGCCGAGATCTACGAGGCGGTCGAGCGGCTGTACGAGGTGGCGGAGTCTCTCGTGATCGGGATCGAGCGGTCCGACGGCGGCTACTGGATGCCGCTGTTCGTGCGTCTCGCGCCCGGTGTCGAGGCTTCGGATTCGTTGGTGCACAAGGTCAAACAGACGATCCGCGCCGAGGTCTCCCCTCGGCACGTGCCGGACGAGGTGATCGTCGTCGACTCGCTGCCGCACACTCTGACCGGCAAGAGGTTGGAGGTGCCGATCAAGCGAATTCTGCAGGGGACCGAGATTGGTCAGGCCGTCAATCCGCGCTCGGTGGACGACCCGGCGGCACTCGACTGGTTCGTCGACTTCGCGCGAAGCCGTCGACCGGCGAGCGACTGACAGTCGGTCGATGTCGCCATCCGGCGGGCACGAACCGTCCGTCGCCCTGGCGTCCGATCCGCTTCGTCACGTCGCCGTCGAACCCTCGCGGCCCGGTCGCGAGCGGCAGGCCGATTCTCGGTGGCTGGTCAGACGTTGTCGGAGGCCGGCCCGGGTTCGTTTGCGGTCGGCGGCGTCGTCCGTGCGCGCAGGGCGGCCAACACTGTGTGCGCGGCAACGGAGGGTTGTGGCCGGGGACGCCAGACGACGCCGAGGGACGAGCGGATAGCGTTGCCGCGCAGCGGGATCCGCACGAGATCCGGTCTCTGGGCGGACGTCACGCTGAGGATCCCGACGCCCAGGCCGCGCTCCGCCAGCAGCAGCACCGAGACCGGGTTGACCACCTCCCACCGAGGAGTGGCGACGATGCTCGCCTGGGCCAGGAAGCCGTCCAGACCGCTGCGCGCACCGGTGCCGCGCACCAGGGCGATGATGTCCTGCGAGCCGAGTTCCGTCGCGTCGACCGATCGCTTGGACGACCAGGGATGATCGGGCGAGACCACGGCGACGAGTTCCTCCTCGAGCACGGTCAGATAGCGAAGATCGCGTCGGGGCGGCCCGGACCAGGCGATGACGGCCGCGTCCAACTCGCCGCGGGCGACCAGCTCGGTCAGATCCTCGGACGCCCCTTCGATCAGCCGCACGTCCAGACCCGGATGCTCGTCGTGCACGTCGGCGAGGGCATCGAACAGGGCCGGCCAGGTCAGTCCGGTCACGGCGCCGAGCCGGACGGTGCCCCGGATCAGTCCCAGCACCTCGTCCGCGGCCGCCCGCACTCCGGCGATCGCGGCCAGGGCGGCCCTCGCCCGGGGCAGCACGACCTCTCCCGCACCGGTCAGCTTGATGCGACGTTCGGATCGGTCGATGAGGCGCAGCCCGAGTTCGCGCTCCAGCAGCTGGATCTGGGTGCTGACGCCGGACTGACTGACCCGCAGGGCCTCGGCCGCCCGCGTGAACGAACCCTCGTCAGCGACGGCTACGAAGTACCGGAGCTGGTGAACTTCCATCACCATGAATGATAGTTCTGATCTCTATCATCTGTTGGACGTATGTGTCGCCTTCGCCTCAGGATGGGAGTGTCGATTCACGAAGGAGGAGAAATGACCACGTACGAGGGTGCCCGCACTCCCGAGGACATCACCCGCCTGTTCGTAGAGCGGTCCAACGCCGGAGACGCCGATGGCGTCGCCGACCTCTACGAAGAGGACGCCGTGATGGCGTTCCCACCTGGCCGCACCACCGTGGGGCGGGCCGCCATCCGCGAGCTGTGGGCGACCGCCCTGGCCGACCGGCCGCACTTCGAGTACGAGCAACCGCTGCCGACCTTGATCGCTGACGACATCGGCCTCACCGCCACGCCGTCCCGGGACGGAAAGGGTCTGCGGGTCCAAGTCGTACGGCGCCAACCGGACGGTACCTGGCGGCGACTGCTCGACCGTCCCGAGCAGGCCCAGTAGCCGGTCTGAGCCGCTCGACGGAACCGGCCCGGATGGACTTGCCTAGCAGAACCGGCCCGGCGGAACTGGCCCGGCGGTCTGCAGGGCTCGCCGGGTGATCTGCAACGCCTCACGCAGTCGCTGATGCGCGGCGATCAACTCACGGTTCCAGGCGATGAGCCTGTTCTTGTCGGCCTCACCCACGAGTGAGGAACGGGGAAAAGGTCATGTTGACCATCCTCCGGGTTCGGCGCCTCCATGCCTGACGCGGTCCGTCACCGGCACGCGACGCTGGTCGAAGGCTATCACCGGGTGTGGCTCCGATCAGGGCGATGTGGCCTCCCGTGCACGTTGCGGAGCGTCCTGCCGAACGCGTCGCGTCCGGCCGAACGCCACCCGCTACCCGGCGGGGACGGCGCGGCGGCGCCGGCCGAGTCCGGCCGCGATCAGGACGACTCCCACTGCCAGCCAGGCGGTCAGGACCAGCCACGGGAAGGTGACATCGGCGTCCGGGAAGTAGGAGAGGCTGCGCATCAGCGTTCCCGAGGCGCCCGGCACCATCCACTGACCGACCGCACCCCACGGCTCGAGCAGGAACTCCTTCGGCTGGGTCTGACCGGCCAGCGGGTTGCCGATCAGGACGGTCAAGACGGCTCCCACGGCGATGCCCGCCCGGCCGATCACGCCGTCCAGGCCGACGATCAGCGCCGCCGTCGCGGTGATGGCGAGGCCGATCGCTGCAGCGTTGAGCCAGAACGTGCCCTGCAGGACGCCCAGCCACGGCTGCAGGATGCCGGCGAGCGTGAGGCCGCCGACCACCGCGTAGGCCAGCACCGCGCCGAGACGGCGCCAGGCTCCGATCACCCCCATCGAGATGAGTGCGCCCCCGAGCACCCCTCCCAGAGCCAGCGGCAGGCCCGCGATCGCCAGCCCGGCGCCGTTCGGGTCGTCCGTCGAGAACGGGACGACGTCGGTGACGGTGGCGTTGGGGACCGCCGACGCGACCCTGGTCAGCAACTGCGCCGCCGCGGGGCTCGCGGCACTGGACACCAGGACTTCGGGCGTCGGCCCCACCACGATCGCGCCGTACACCTCACGCTTCTCGATCATCGTGACGGCGCCGGCCCGATCGCCGGCCGGGTGCACGTCGAAGAGGTCTTTCGGGGCCTGCGCGGACAACTGGGCCAGCTGCGCCGGGTTGCCCGCGACGGCGACCGGAAGGTTGCCGGCCGTCGCCGTCAGACCGGGCCAGGCGAAGGCCAGCAGGATCACGCTCACCGCCACGGTGGCGAGGACCGCCGTGAGCGCTGCCCGGGCCCACGGCGTCGGCGTTGCCGGCTGGTGCGCGGGGGTGGGGCGGTCCGCCGCAGTGGGCGTCGCGACTGACGAGGACATGTCTGCCTCCGATGGATTGACGCTGCTCGCGATCAAAAAAAGAACGGTCGTTCTCGATAGTGCTCCGACGTCGGGAGCCTGTCAAGAACGTTCATTCCTTTTAGCTAGCATGCTGACCATGCCCAGAGTCAGCGAGGAGCATCGGGAGCAGATGCGGCAGCGGATCCTGAACGCCGCGCTGGCCTGCGTCGCTCGCAAGGGTTTCTCGGCGGTGTCGATGGCGGACATCATCGCGGAGGCGGGCCTGTCGGCCGGCGCGGTCTATCTCTACTATCGCGGCAAGGAGCAGCTCACCCAGGACATCGCCCGCCGGGTTCTCGAGCCGCGGCTCGCCGCCCTCGACCAGGTGCGCAACAGTGACCCGATCCCGCCGCCCACCGAGGTGCTGCCCGACCTCATGCAGGCGGTGGCGGCGACCGAGTACTTCCCGGCGATCGCCGTCCAGGTCTGGGGCGACATCGTGCACGCCGACGGCGCCATCACCGACTTCGCCCGGGCGATGGTCGAGCGCCTGATCGCGGAGGCGACCAGCTACCTGGCCGACTGGCTGGTGGCCGCCCGGGGCCTTCCCGCCGAGGCGGCCACCGCGCGCGCCGCAGAGCTCGCGCCCGCGATGATCGGCCTGGCCCAGGGCTTCGTCGTGCAGTCCGCGCTCACCAAGGGCGAGATCGATGCGCGCTACCTCGACGCCGTACGGGCCCTGCTCTCGACATTGTGAACGGGCGGTGTCGTTCGCTGGGCCAGAACGCTTCCGCTGGCCGCCGTGCCTCGCTCCCGGTGATCCCTACCCCTCTTCTTCGACGGCGCGCGCGGTTAGCGGGCCTTGGAAAACACGGACGTGGAACAAGAAGCTCTCAATGAGAAGAAATGAGAGAATGATTAAGGACGCGACGCGAAGCGGGCGGAAGATTGTCGATATTGGACCGGACTTTAACCGGCGCGCACGAGGTGTTGCCCCAAGCGAATTATATAACATGGAAAGGCGATTAACGAAGCGATACCATGGACATCGTAAATCCTTGTAAGAAATGGACGTCTTAGTGGTCATGCGCTATGACAATCCGGGATACTTGCGCTTGGCTCAAAGAATGTTCGAGTTCCTTTCCGCCGACTTTAAGGTAAAGGCATCACTCGATGAATCTGGAGCAATCACCACTCTTCGCTATGATGCAGATCGCTGGTTTCTGGATATCCAGTTGGACTGGAGAGATAGAATCGTGTGGCTCTTGGCCGATGTAAAGTTGCCCAACGGGAGACCTAGGGGTTCGATTACGGATAGCGAGTAAAGGGCGGGAGGCCCGTCGCGAGAGAACGTCGAGCCATCAGGGACCTCCGGGCAACGGGACAATTCGACCATTTCTTCTTCCTGAAGTACAAGACGCAGTAGTAGAATCCCGCAATGCTCTTGGACCCGAACGAATGGTATCGCGCCGGCCCGGGCCGACGCCGGGAAGTCCCTGGCTTGTCACCCGCTCAGATGGGAGGGCTGTTGGATTGCCTCCCAGATAAGTACCGGCCATACGATTTGATTTCTCATGTACTTGTGCCGGATCCTCCGGGTACAGATCACACTCCACCCTCATCTCTCCAGACGAGGTGGGTGAACTATATGACGCTGGGGAGTGGGACTACTTCATTGTCAGTGAACTCCTGTCACCTGAGGTGATCGCAAGACTTCCCGATGTTGAGATAAGCACTTTGGCTATCAATGGGGCCCTAATTGTTCAACTTGAACGGACATATCTTTCGGGCGAGACTCAACTAGCCGAGCTTGCCGTGACCCACAGGGTCGAGAGGTTTGGCCCAGATTCTCTCGTTGCCGAAATCATTGAGCATCGTGAATACGACGAAATATTCAAGGCGGCAGTCAATTTTGCACGAAAATTGCCGACTTGACACAAGGAATCACAGGAGCGTTCCCTAGAGAGCTACTCGAGTCATGTCGGAAGCGGGAAGTTCGGCGTCGCCCTACTTCGAAAGCCATTGGAGAATTGAGGCTATTCAACGAGATCCCAATTGCTCAACTTGAGCGAACATATGCTTCGGGCGAAACTCATCCAGCCCAGCTTGCCATAACCCACAAGGTGCACGGGTTCGGCCCAGATTCGCCCGTTGCCGAAACCATGGAACACCGTGAATACGACGAAATATTCAGGGCGGCGGTAAGGTATGGTGAAGAGTTGACTACTTGGCCGAGCGAACGATCGGGAATATCCCATTCCCCACAGTACACAGGGGGCCGATCCCTCTGTCGCGTAGGAACCCAAGCCATCTATGGGAAGAGGACTAGGAAAAGGGGGTGAAATGTGTTTGCGCTAACCTGTCACGCGCACGGGCGCGCACGGCGCCCTCACGCTTGTCATTAGCAGGGAATTGAAAGCCTGGAGGAACTGGCCTCGGGCGCTGTCGCCCAAGAGATATGTATAGACTGAAGAAGGGTTGCATCAAGTCGCAACGGATATAGCAAAGGTCGTTCCAGGCATAGCTAATATCGAGGGGGTCGAAGAACTAGTTGGACTGTGGGATAGCGAGTGGTCCAATTTGCTCACCTTCCCTCGGTTTGAGGTTACCTCGCGGATTCTGGTACGCACTTAAGAGTGCATTCATGGCTCGCGATGCAGTCGCTGTAAAGCGCTTCTTCAAAGGTTTTCTCGATGGTCGATATGGTCGACCTGATCCGCTCACCATCCGCAATATCTCTGTTCTTGTAGATGGCGTTATAGAGACAGATACCGAGCGTAGAATATCTGATGTGAGGGCAGAGACATTCTTCAGGTCATTCGCGTAAACATAATCATGGAGGCTATTCACGGGGTGAAGAGATAGCTCAATAAGATCTCGATAGTTGCGTGTCGTAATAGGGCGGCGGCCCGTACACTGAGAGAATTGGATTACGACATCTAGTCCACTCAGAAGCGGGCCGCCAGTCATCAAGATCACCACGGGACTCTACCGGGACGAGATCCAGGAACTCTGCGCGCAGATCCACGCCGGGGCACCTGCTGAGGACCGGGCCTGGCCGCCGATTCTGGGGTTATTCCGGTCGGTGCTGGTGGCGTTGACCTACCTGCGGCGTAAAGAAGGTCGGCTCCAGATTCCCCGATTTGGTCGTCAAGCGTGATGGCAAGACGGTTGCGATCCAAGTCGAGGTGGTCACTAAGGGCGGGAGGCCTAACAAACGCGAGCGCCGAGCGATTAGGGACCTCCGGGCGACTGGTCAGTTCCACCACTCTTCTTTCCTAAAGTACAAGACGCAGTAGAATCGTGCCATGATGCTCTTGGATCCGGATGAATGGTATCGAGCCGGCCGCGGGCGCCGTCGACAAGTTCCGGGTCTATCCGCCGCCCAGGTTGGAGCCCTGCTAGAGAATCTCCCGGACGAATATCGACCATACGGTTTGATTGCAGTGGATCTTGTGCCAGGGCCTGGCGGCTACGTATCACACTCCACCCTCATCAGTCCGGAGGAGTTGACGAGACGACATGACGAAGAGCTGGAATTCTTTGTTATTAGCAAACTGCTTTCACCAGAGTTGGTAGATCTGCTGCCGGATGTTGACGCCCGAACACTGGCTATCAATGGAGCAATCATCCTTCAGCTCAGAATTACGGACAGGCTGGGCAATGCCGAACCGGCTGAGCTTGCCATTACGCACAGAGTAGACAGATTTGACGGGGACTCCGTAGCTGAGACCTTGGAGCAGGTCGAATATGGCGCAGTTTTCGAGTCTGCAGTAAGGTATGCAAAGAAGCTGCGAAGCTGATGCCGGGTATGCCCATCTTCTTTAGTGACTATGGCGCAGTGGTTTCAATCAAATGCCTAAGGCGGGCTGGTTGATCAGCCAGGTCGTGGCGGCTTAGCGCGGCGTGAGCTCGACCTTGGCCTTCATACAAACTTAGTCGATAGAGATGCCTTGGTGCTGACGGAAGGCTACTACTGAAGGGCAGTGCCAAGTCGCCAAAGCCGAGATTTGGGTCCATCCCGCCGGAGAACGGTTTCGCCGCGGCCATGACCTGAGACGGCCTGCGGGCGATCTGTGACCAGCTCGGCCCGGATCGACGCGCTCCTGTGGAAGTGGCTCGGCGATCCTGCCGCACCCGTTCACCCCGGCGGACCCGGCGGCCGGCTATCGGTATGACATCTCGATCTGGCAGGCCCGAGTTCAGCCGACCCCAGTGCCGGACGCGCCGGTGACCGGACGGATGAATCGCGGCAGGACGGCCAGGGTCCGGCTCGCCCGGTCGATTGGTGTTCTGTGGGACCCAGGATCGACCGCGTGACGTGGAATTCCGTCCTGCCAACCGGATTCCGTACTGTCCGGCGCGTGGAATACGCCCCTCCTGGCAGGACACAACGCGTTCGGCAGGACACTTCGGCGACCGGCGACATCCACGGTGCACGGCGCACGGCGGGCCCGGCTAGACCCAGGACGGCAGCCACATCCGGACGCGCCATTGCGGTTGCGGGATGACCTGGGCGGTGAGGATCGGCCAGAAGTAGGCGAGCAGCAGTACGGCCAGGATGACGATCCCGCCGGCGACGCAGGCTCCCCACAGGCGCCGGGTCGGGGCGGCGTCGGGCGGCCCGAGGATCATCCCCAGCACCTGGGTCAGCGCGAGGGCGACGTACGGCACGAACGCCACCGCGTAGAACGAGTAGATCGTGCGCTCGGGGTACTGGAACCACGGCAGCCAACCGCCGATGAACGCCGCCAGGATGGCCCCTGCGCGCCAGTCGCGGCGACCGAACCAGACCACCACGAGGACGGCCAGGGCCAGCGCGCCGCCCCACCAGATCACCGGATTGCCGAGGGAGAGGATCGCCTTGGAGCACAGCTCGACCGTGCAGCCGTCGGCGCCCCGCTTCGGGCCCTCGTAGAAGAACGAGGTGGGCCGGGTGTTGAAGAGCCAGGCCCACGGCTTGGTCATGTAGGGGTGGGTGCTGGAGAGCGTGGTGTGGAACTGCCACATGTCCTGGTGGTAGTGCCACAGCGACCGGAGCACGTCGGGCATCAGCGAGTCGGAGGGATGCTCCGCCCCCCACTGCCGGAAATAGGCCTTGGGCTGCAGCATCCACGGGATCCAGCTGGCCAGGTAGGTGCCGGCCACGATCGGCAGCATCAGCAGGGCGGCCGGGACACCGTCCTTGACGATCGCGCCCGACCAGGGCGATCGCACGCCGATCGTCCGTCGGGCCGAGACGTCCCACAGCACGGTCATCAGGCAGAACGCGGCGGTGAAATACAGACCGGACCACTTCACACCGCACGCCAGCCCGAGGCAGACGGCGGCGGCCAGCCGCAGCGGCCGCAGGCCGAACCACGGACCGAACTCGCTCGGCGGGTGGCCCCGGAAACCGGCGACGGCGGCGAGACGGGCTATCCGGTGGCGGGTGACGTCGCGATCGAGCACCAGGAGGGCGAAGGCGCAGAGCACCCAGAACGACAGGAAGATGTCCAGGATGCCGGTGCGGCTCAACACCAGATGATGTCCGTCGACGGCCAGCAGCAGGCCGGCCGTGCAGCCGAGCAGGGTGGAGCCGAACATCCGCCGGGCCGTGCGAGCCAGGATCAGGACCGACAGCGTTCCCACCAGGGCCGCCGCGAACCGCCACCCGGTGGAGGAGTCGATGCCGAAGATCCACTCCCCGAACGCGATCATCCACTTGCCCACCGGTGGGTGCACCGGACGATCGGCGGCCGCCAGGAAGACGTCCGGAGTGCCGGCGGTGAACTTGGCGTCGGCCTCCTTCGGCCACTGGTTCTCGTAGCCGTTGGTCAGCAGTGTGTAGGCCTGCTTGACGTAGTAGGTCTCGTCGAAGATCAGCTGGTGGGGGGTGCCGAGATGCCAGAACCGGAGCAGCCCGGCAAACACCGCGACGAACAGTGGCCCGAGCCAGCCCCAGAGCAGGTCGTGGGAGCGTCGTCCGATCAGCAGCCAGCGCAGCCGTGCCTCGCCGATGGCGATCCGGGACGGCTTGGCTTCGTCGGGAACGGCGAGAGTCGGAGCGGCCACGTCAGGCATCGTAGGCTGGACGACCGAATCATCGGTGAGCAGACGTGTGGAGAGAGTGGGTGGGCATGGCCGGGAACGGACGGATCGTGCTGGCCGCCACGCCGATCGGCAACCCGCGGGATGCCTCCGGCCGACTGATCGAGCTGCTCGCGGAGGCGGACGTGATCGCCGCGGAGGACACCCGTCGCCTGCGCCGGTTGGCCGGCGCCCTCGGCATCGAACTGCGCGGGCAGATCGTCGCGCACCACGACCACAACGAGGCGGGCAGCGCGGCCGGGCTGGTCGAGCGCGCCGGCCACGGTGAACTCGTGGTGCTGGTCAGCGACGCGGGGATGCCGACGGTCTCCGATCCCGGCTACCGGTTGGTCCGGGCCGCGATCGAGGCGGGCGTGCCGGTGAGCGTCGTGCCCGGGCCGTCCGCCGTACTGGCCGCGCTGGCGGTCTCGGGTCTGCCGAGCGACCGGTTCACCTTCGAGGGGTTCCTGCCACGCAAGGCGGGGGAGAGGACCGCGGCCGTCGCCGCGCTCGCCGAGGAACGCCGGACGATGGTCTTCTTCGAGGCCCCGCACCGGCTGGCGGACGTCCTGGCCGTCCTGAGGGACGCCTTGGGAGGCGATCGTCCGGCTGCGGTCTGCCGCGAGCTGACGAAGACCTACGAGGAGGTCGTCCGAGGCGACCTCGCGACATTGTGTGAGTGGGCGAGCGGCCAGGTGCGCGGCGAGATCGTCCTGGTGGTGGGCGGCGCCACCGGCTCACGGATCAGTCTGGAGGATCTGGTCGCGCAAGCGGTGGAGATGATCGCCGGGGGGACGCCGCCCCGCGAGGCGACCAAGCGCCTCGCGCGGACGGCCGGGATTCCTGCCAGGCAGCTGTACGACGCCGTCGTCGCTGCCCGGCGGTAGAGGCGCCAGCAAGTAACACTGCGTGTCGCGTCCCGGGCGGGCGCCTGGCCGCGGTGTCGGCCACATCCAGGTAGCTCTGCTACGAGGGTGGACCTCCGCCGTGCCAGCCATCCCGCCCGGAAATCGATACTGCGGCGTTGATTTCCTGTCGCGGCCTAACGTCCTATTTGCTCTTCTTCGTCTTGGCCGGTTTCGGCTCGGGGACATCGAGAGAGGCGGAGTGATCCGGCACGATGTTCTGCAACTCGATCGGCGTGCGCTGATACCCCGTCGACGCCGGTCGCTTGGGCAGCTTGAGATCCGGCTGCGGCACGTCGGTATAGGGCACCACGGACAATAGGTGCGCAATCATGTTGAGGCGCGCACGCTTCTTGTCGTCCGATTCGACCACGTACCACGGAGCCTCGGGGATGTCGGTGTGCACCATCATCTCGTCCTTGGCGCGGGAGTATTCCTCCCACCGCGAGATGGACTCCAGATCCATCGGGGAGAGCTTCCAGCGGCGCATCGGGTCGGTCAGCCGGGAGCGGAAGCGCTTCTCCTGCTCGGTATCTGATACGGAGAACCAGTACTTGCGCACCATGACGCCGTCCTCGACCAGCAGCCGCTCGAAGATCGGTGCCTGGTGCAGGAATCGGCGGTGCTCCTCCGGTGTGCAGAAGCCCATCACGCGCTCGACGCCGGCCCGGTTGTACCAGGACCGGTCGAACAGCGTGATCTCGCCGCCGGCCGGCAGGTGCGGGACGTAACGCTGGAAGTACCACTGGGTCACCTCGCGCTCGGTCGGAGCGGGGAGGGCGGCGACCCGGGCGACGCGGGGATTGAGATAGGTGGTGATCCGCTTGATCGCGCCGCCCTTACCGGCCGCATCCCGCCCCTCGAAGATGACCACCAGTCGCTTGCCCTCGGCCTTGATCCACTCCTGCATCTTGACCAGTTCGAGCTGAAGGCGCAGCAACTCCACCTCGTAGACAGCTTTGTTGAGTTTTGGACGTTTCTTGTTCACCATCTGCGTATCCTTCCACGCAATCCGGCTGCCGATCGGAACTCGTTTCCGCTGGCTCACGACGTTTGCCGCTGGCCGGACAACGCCCCGCGGATGACCGATTCCCACGACCCTCGTCGGGCGTGCCGGGGAGGCGCCCGGTCGGGGTGGTGGCGCGACGGCTCCGGGTGGCCGGCGCCGACGGTTGCGGAGTAATCCGCTTGGCGCAGCGCTGCGGAGTTTGGCCGGTCTGCATGATCCGTTCGCCGCGCCCGAGTCATCCATTGAGCCGATAGTCACGCTGCGTTACCGAAATTAGGCTGTTAGGCGCAATCAAACAGGGGGAGGCGCGGGTACCCGTCACTCATAGTGACGATCTTCCCATTCGGGATACTTGCGCTCAGCCCGGACAAGGGGCCTTAGTGATGACATTCGACGCGGCTCTCCCGCCGGGGGAGTCTGCAGGTGCCGGCATCGCCGGCACGGGGCCGGGTGGGGGGACTACCCGGTCGAAGAGCATGGTGTCTGGGCTGGTCGTGGCGCTCCTGGCCGCGATGAGCCTGGCGCTTCCCAGCGGTGCCGCGATGGCCGCCGCGGGCGGAATCCTCTCCGGGTACGTCCGCGACAGTGCCACCGGCGACCCGCTGGGTGGTGCGACGGTAAGTCTGTCCGGGACCACCAGCCTGCAGGCCACCACCGGCGCCGACGGGAGCTACACCCTGACCGCGCCGGCCGGTACCTACACGCTGACAGCCACTCACAGTGGACGCACCGGCAGCTTCGTCTTCTTCGACGACGACTACAACGAGCTGACCACGTTCCCGCTGGCCGACGGCGACGACCTGCCGGCCGACATCTACATCGACCCCGCCTCCAGTGCGGGCCAGATCACCGGTGTGGTCAATGCCGGCGGCAACGGTGTCGCGGGCGTCAACGTCAAGGTCTACGACGATGAGGCCGGCGGTGACGCGGTGGTCGCCAGTGCCACGACGGACGGCGACGGCAACTACACGGTGCCCGGTCTCGCCTCGGGCCGCTACCTCGTCTTCTTCGACACCACCGGGACGCCGTACGGCTCGGTCTGGTACTCGGGTGCGGCGACGCGTGCGCTGGCGACCCCGCTGTTCCTGGAGGGTTCGGAGTCGCTGTCCAGCATCAACGCCGACCTCGGCGCGGCGGTGGCGTTGAGCCCGACGCCGGTGCCGACGATCTCCGGTACCGCGGCCGTGGGCGCGACCCTGACCGCGACCCCGGGCACCTGGGGACCGGAGCCTGTGACGCTGGCCTACCAGTGGAACGCCGGCGGTGCGGCGATCGCCGGGGCGACCGGTGCCACCTACGCGCTGACCGGCGCGGAGGCGGGCAAGACGATCACGGTGACGGTCACCGGCTCGAAGTCGGGCTTCGCCAGCGTGGCGAAGACCTCGGAGCCGACCGCGGCCGTGGCCACCGGCACGCTGAACCCGGCTCCGGTGCCGACGATCTCGGGTGCTGCCACGGTGGGCTCCACGCTCACCGCGAATGCCGGGACCTGGGGTCCGGCCCCGGTGACGCTGGCCTACCAGTGGAACGCCGGCGGTGCGGCGATCGCCGGGGCGACCGGTGCCACCTACGCGCTGACCAGCGCGGAGGCGGGCAAGACGATCACCGTGACGGTGACCGGCACCAAGACGGGGTACGCGACGCTCTCCAAGACCTCGGCGGCCACCGCCGCGGTGGGCGGAGCCACGCTGACCCCCGGCACGCCGGCCATCACCGGTACCGCGAAGGTGGGTTCCACCCTCACGGCGAACCCCGGCACCTGGGGCCCGGCTCCGGTCAGCCTGAGCTACCAGTGGCTGCGGGACGGCTCCCCGATCCAGGGCGCGACGGCGAGCACCTACTCCACCACGCAGGCCGACGCCGGCAAGGCTGTTTCGGTTCGAGTGACCGGGACGAAGGCCGGCTACACCTCGGCGACCGCCACCTCGGCGGCGGTGACCGTCGGTGCGCTGGGTGACCGGCTCGCCGCCGGGCAGCAGCTCACCGGCGACGGCGTGCTGACTTCGTCGAACGGTCAGTTCGTGCTCTCCGTCACCGGCGGCCTGCAGGAGAAGGACAACAACGGTCGCGCCATCTGGCGGGGCAGCAACCTGACCGGCCGGCTGGTCATGCAGGGCGACGGCAACCTGGTGATGTACTCCACCACCGGCGCGGTGCTCTTCCACACCGGCACGTACGGCAACGCCGGTGCGTCGGTCGTGGTGCAGTCGGACGGCAACGTCGTCGTCTACTCCGCCACCGGCAAGGCGCTGTGGAGCAACAAGGGCTACAGCGACCGGCTCGCGACGTCCTCCACCTCCACCGCGGTCACGCTGCGGCCGGGCCAGCAGCTGACCTCGGCGGACCGCCGGCTGCGGCTGGTCATGCAGAGCGACGGCAACCTGGTCGTGTACTCGACCTCCCGGGCGCTGTGGAACTCCCGCACCTCCGGCAACGCCGGAGCCTCGCTGGTGCTGCAGTCCGACGGCAACCTGGTCGTGTACTCGACCGCCGGCCGGGCACTGTGGAACTCCGGAACGTCCGGATCCCCGGCGGGGGCCCGAATCCTGGTTATGCAGAGCGATGGGAACCTCGTTCTGTACAACTCCGGAAAGGCCGCCTGGTACACGAACACGCGCGGCTGACAATTGAATAACAACTGAATAACAGGCAATGGGCCGGTCCTCCTCGTGAGGTCCGGCCCATTGCCTTTTTCCCAGGCATTGTCGGATGTCCGCTCGCGAATGTCGCCGGCTTGCTTCCGCCACTCCGCCAATGGCCCTGCCTCCGGAGGGTCGAGTCCGGGATGGTGGACCGTCCTGCCCGGTCGGCCGGCGACGCTCCCCCGGGCCTGGTCAGTGAGACACGCTGAAAAACAACGATTTACAACGAGTCGTAGCGACCGGTGGCGGCGCGGCGCGCTGGCTCGCCCCGCCCGGGACCGCCACTCCCGTCGACCCCGCACGGTCGATTTCAGACCCTCATGAAGGGCATCGAAGGCACCCGGGGTAAAAGCCCCATTCCACACGGTCCGCCTTTCGGGGAAAACACTGCGCCATTCGAGGGAAAGTGCTGTTCGGCTGGTTACAGAGCGTGGCCGAACAGTTAGGCTGATCCCGCACCTGAGAAAACATCAATAAGGGGGGTGATCGCATGGTCGCGCCAACTTCGGGTAGCGCCCTTCGTGCGAGCCGCAAAGCAAAATTCCTTTCCGTCAGCGCGGTCGTCGGAATCTGCCTCACCGGGGTCCTGGCGATGCCCAGCGCCGCCGTCGCCGACCAGGCCGACGTCACCGCCAAGGTCCTCGTCCTCGATGACGGCAGCGAGATGGTGGCGGCGATCAAGGATCGTCTCGCCAAGGAGGGCGTGGCCACGCAGGTCGTCACACTGTCCGACGCCAACCGGCCGCAGCTGACCGCCGGCTTCCTCGGTAGCACCGACGCTACCGGCAGCCACGGCAACTTCTCCGGCGTCGTCCTGGCCGCCGACACCGCGGACGGGCTCTCCGCGCAGGAGCGCGCCGTCCTCAACTCCTACGAGGCGGCCTTCGGCGTGCGCGAGGTCTCCGCCTACAACTGGGCCAACCCGACCGTGGGCCTCAACTACGCCGAGAACCCCGGCTACACGGGCAAGGTCGACGGCATGACGGCCACCGTCACCAACGCCGGCCGCGCCGACGCCTTCGGCTACCTGCGGGGCAACGTCACGCTCGACGACCAGGACCCGGCCGTCGACGAGTCCTACGGCTACCTGGCCACCCCCCTGGCCAGCGACCCCAACGGCGGCACCTTCACCCCGCTGGTGACGGCCAAGATTCCCGGCACCACCACCGCGGGCAGCCTGATCGGCCAGTACGACCAGGGCGGGCGTGAGCGGCTGATCATCACCTTCGCCTCGAACGAGTACCAGCAGCACTTCAAGGTGCTCGGCCACGGCATCGTCAACTGGCTGACCCGCGGCATCTCCGGTTCGGTCAACCGCAACTACATGTCCGTCCACATCGACGACGTCTTCCTCGCCGACGCTCTGTGGTCGATCGACGGCAAGTGCACGATCGGCGACGGATGCGACCCGGTGGCCTACCCGGAGGACGCCCCCGGCTCCACCGTGCGGATGGTGCCGGCCGACGTCACCACGCTGACCGACTGGCAGAAGGCCAACGGCATCAAGCTGGACATGATCTTCAACGGTCACGGCGAGCAGGAGTACATCGAGGACCACGAGGGCGCCACCAGCGACCCGTTGACCACCGAGTTCCAGGCGCAGGCCCGCGCCCTGCGCTGGCTCAACCACACCTGGTCGCACCCGTTCCTGGGTTGCCAGCAGACGTCCAACACCCCGCCGTGGACCTGCCTGACCGACGACCAGGGCAACACCCTGTGGGTGCCGAAGGATCAGGTCGACAGCGAGCTCAGCCAGAACCGGGCCTGGGCGGAGGCCAAGGGCCTGCCGCTGAACACCCACGAGCTGGTCACCGGCGAGCACTCCGGGCTGAAGACGCTGCCGCAGCAGCCGGAGGACAACCCGAACCTGCTCGCCGCGCTGACGACGCAGGGC
>JBDIAG010000004.1:0-26519 GCA_039812305.1 Actinomycetales bacterium
CCCGCGCCGGCGGACCGCGGCGGCGGAGGCGGGCACCGGGACCAGGCCGTGCTCACCCCGCCCCAGCACGGGGACGGCGGCCGCGGCGATGCCGGCGCCGACGATCCGGGTGAGATCGGTGCGGCCCTCGTCCTTCCAGGCGGTGATCAGCCGGGTCATCGATCCCTCGTACCGGCACAGCGCGTAGCCGGCGAGGCCGGACAGCCCCCGCGGATGCACGCCGGCCAGGTCGGCCCACGGTCGGGGTGTCGCCGCCAGGAAGGCCCGGCACTGTGGGCAGCAACCGGTGTCGGGGCGCCGGCACCCGGCGCAGCTGACCGGCAGCACCACCGCCAGCAGCTGGTGCCAGGCCTCGCGCCAGGGACGGGCCGGTTCATCCTCGCGGACAAGCGGATTCATGCCTGCGAGCCTGGCCCGGATCGGACTGCGCGACCAGACCCAGCACGGGGGTGTGGACAACCGCGGAACGAACCGGACAGCTTGTGGACGAACGAGCCACAGCCCCTACCGGTACTCCCCGGGGCTACTCCGGACCGGCGCCGCGCAGGCCGACCCGGGCCAGGAATCCCTCCACCAGGTCCGTCGCCCGCCGGCACGAGCGTTCGTCGGTGCCCGCGGCCTCGGCCAGCAGCGCATCCGGGTCGAATCCGTAGGCGGCGGCCATCTCACGGCCGCCGCCGTCCATCCAGGCGCTCAGCGTGGCGGTGGTGACCTCCGGATGGAACTGGACCGCCAGATTGCGTCGGAGCAGGAAGGCCTGCGGCGCGGCCGCGTTCTCCGCGACCGCGGTCGCCCCGGGCGGGGCGACCCAGCGGTCGGTGTGCCACTCGTACCAGGGCCCGGAGGGAACCAGGGACTCGTCGCGACTGACGACCTGCCGGAAACCGATCTCGGCCACCGGCGCGGGCTCCACCCGCCCACCGTGGGCCGCCGCGAGCAGCTGGCCACCGAAGCAGATGCCCAGCACCGGCACGCCGGCGCGCTCGGCGGCGCGCAGCATGTCCTGCTCGGGCTGCACCCAGTAGGCGATCCGCTGGTCGTAGACCGCGCAGACCGACCCCAGCACGACGACCAGGTCGAACGTCGCCGGGTCGGGGAACGCGGGATCGAAGTCGGGCAGGGTGACCGGCATGTCGGACGGCTCCGGACCCCGCACCACCTTGTGCTCGATCACGTAGAATCCGTTGCGCCGCAATGCCTCCTCGACCGGACCGGGCGGGGACAGATGATCGTGGACCACCAGCAGGGCACGCCTTCCGGACGCCTGCGAAGCTCCGATGACCATGCGAGAACCCTTCTGCGGCAACCGCTTCGACGGGCCGCCGACCGACGCCGCACGGATCGGGGCCGACCCGCGCCGAGCCAGTGAATGTACGGGGGCGAACGTTCCCGGTCAACACACTCCCTTGCCCGGACCGGCCCCAGCGATTATTGTTCGGATCCGAACGACCTTGCTCCCCACCCCGGACTCGGACAGTCACCCAGCAGTCAAGGAGCGTGCAGTCGATGACGGAGTCGACCACTTTCCCCCTCGAGGACGTGGACCTGGCCGACCTCGACCGCTTCCGCGACAACCTCGCCTGGGCCCAGTTCGACACGCTGCGGCGGGAAGATCCGGTGCACTGGAATCCGGAGCCGGCGCCCAATCACGGCTTCTGGGCGGTCACCCGCTACGACGACATCTGGGCCGTGGACAAGGACACCGAGACGTTCACCTCGGAGAAGTTCGTCAATCTCGAAGAGGTGGACGACGACCTGATGGACATCCGCCGGTCCCTGCTGGAGACCGACGGCGCACGGCACCACGCGATGCGGGCGCTGATCGCGCGGGAGTTCAGCCCGCAGAACCTGTTGAGGAACTACGAGGCATTCCTCCGCCAGCTCACCCGGCAGACGGTGGAAGCGGCCCTGGCGGATCCCGAGTTCGACTTCGTCGAGCGCATCTCCGCGGACTTCCCGATCCAGGTGCTCGCCCGGCTGCTGGACGTCCCCCGCGAGGACACCGGCCAGCTGATCGCCTGGGGCAACGAGATGGTCGGCAACACCGACCCGGATTACACCGAGCACCCGCTGGACTCCCCGGAGAGCGAGAAGTACAAGCACCTGCCGTTCCGCTCCCCCACCACCCAGGACGTCTTCGACTACGGCCGGGCCCTGCGCGACGCCCGCCGGGGCGGGGACGGCCGGGACCTGGTCAGCATGCTGGCCAACCGGATCCCGACCGACGGCATCCCGCTGTCGGACCGGGACTTCGACAACTACTTCCTGCTGCTGGTGATCGCCGGCAACGAGACCACCCGGCACGCCATCAGCAACTCGATGCTGGGCCTGATCAACCAGCCGGATCAGCTGCGCGCGCTGCAGGAGGACCCCGCCCTGATCGCCGACGGAGTGGAGGAACTGCTGCGCTGGGCCTCCCCGGTCTACCACTTCCGCCGGACGGCGACCCGCGACGTCGAGCTGGGCGGCAAGCAGATCAAGGAGGGCGACAAGGTGGTGATGTGGTTCGCCTCGGGCAACCGGGACGACAGCGTCTTCGCCGATCCCTACCGGATCGACGTGCGCCGCCCGAACGTCGACCATCTCACCTTCGGCAAGGGCTCGCCCCATCTGTGCCTGGGAAACGCCTTGGCGCGGATGGAAGTCCGGCTGATGTTCGAGGAGTTGCTGCCGCGCCTGAGCTCGATCGAGCTGACCGACGAGCCGACCCGCGTGCGCTCCAATTTCGTGAACGGGATCAAGAGGTTCCCGGTCCGGGTGAAGCGGCGCGGCACGACGATCACGCGGACGGTGATCCGCGAGTTCGAGGCCGACCTGGTGGTCCGGGCCGCGCAGCCGGTCGCCGAGGACGTCGTCGCACTCACCCTCGAGGCACTCGGCGGTGGCGCACTGCCGGCCTGGACCCCGGGGGCGCACATCGACCTGATGCTCGCCGACGACCTCGTCCGGCAGTACTCACTGTGCGGACGGCCCGGCCGCGACGACGCCTGGCGGATCGCCGTCCTGCGCACGCCGGACAGCCGCGGCGGGTCCGAGCGGGTCCATCGGCTGCGCGCCGGTGACACCATCCGGGTCCGCGGCCCGCGCAACCACTTCCCGGTCGCGCCCGCGTCCAGGTACATCTTCATCGCCGGCGGCATCGGGATCACCCCGCTGCTGGCGATGATCTACGAGCTGGACGCCACCGGCGCCGAGTGGGAGCTGCACTACGGCGGCCGCAGACGGGCCTCGATGGCCTTCCTCGACGAGCTGGCCGGCTACGGCGACCGGGTGCACCTGATCCCCCAGGACGAGCTCGGCATCATCGATCTGGCGAGCGTCCTGGCCACCCCGCGGCCCGGCACGCTGGTCTACGCCTGCGGCCCGGAACCGCTGCTGGCGGCGGTGGAGAAGGCCTGCCAGCCCTGGCCGGCCGGCACCCTCCACCTGGAGAGGTTCGCCGCCCGGCAGCAGCCGGCCACGACCGGCAACAGTTCGTTCGAGCTCGTCCTGCAACGGTCCGGCAAGACCCTGACCGTGCCGCCGGACAAGAGCGTCTTCCAGGCCGTGCGGGCGGCCGGCGTCAGCGTCCTCGGCTCCTGCCTGGAGGGCATCTGCGGCACCTGCGAGACCCGCGTCATCGACGGCGAGATCGACCATCGCGACTCCGTCCTGGACGAGGAGGAGCGCGCCAGCGGCGAGACGATGATGATCTGCGTCTCCCGTTGCCGCTCGGCCCGTCTCACCCTCGACCTGTGACCGCCGGAGACCGGAGGAACCTGATGCTGCCGCCGCCGCTGCCACCGGGCCGGACCCGCCCCGGCTGCCCCCTGCGGAGCTGGTACGCCGCGGCCACCAGTGACGAGGTCGACCGCACGCCGCTGCTGGCCCGCCGCGTGCTCGGCGTCCCGCTCGTGCTGTACCGGCTGAGCGACGGCGGCGTCGCCGTGCTGGAGGATCGCGACGCCCATCGTCCCTACCCGCTGAGTCTGGGCCGGCTGGACGGCGACCGCATCGTCTCGTCCTACTCGGGTTTCGTCTACGCGCCGGACGGCCGCTGCGTCCATGTGCCGACCCAGCCGGACGTGCCCTACGGCGCCCGGGTCCGCGCCTTCCCGGTACGGGAGGCGGACGGCCTGGTCTGGGTGTGGCTGGCCCAGCCGGGGCTCGCCGATCTGCGGCCCCCGCCCCGCGCCGGCTGGCTGGTCGACGAGGCCTGGTCGACGTTCGGGGCGGAGTGGACGACGAACGCCGACTACCTCCTCCTGCACGAGAACTTCGCCGACATCACCCACGTCGCCGTCGTGCATCCGGAGCTGGCGCCGCCGGTGCTCTCCGCCGGGCCGGTGCCGCTGCTGGAGGTCGAGGTCTCGGAGACGTCGGTCTCCTTCCACCGCGACTACCCGCCGGCGCCGCTGGCCGGCTGGCATGCGGCCCTCCTCGGCGTCGACGCGGACGCGCGGTTCGTCCAGCGCGAGCGGGGCAGGTTCGCCGCGCCGGGACTGTGGGTGGACAGCTGGGACGTCCGCGGCGGGTTGGCCGACGGCGACGCGACGTTCCGCTTCACGCACGCGGTCACCCCGATCGACGCGGTGACGACCCGGCACGTCTGGCGGGTCAGCCGCAACTTCGCCCACGGCGAGGAGGTCTCGGCCCGCCTGGCGCCGATGTTCCGGGACTACTACGAACGGGTGCGCCGGATCCTCGAGACGATGCAGCGGGTCCTCGACGTCGACGGGGTGCGCGACGACGTCAATGTGTCCGCGGACGCCGCTGCCCTGCAGATTCGCCGTATCGTCGGACGGATGCTCGCCGAGGAACCCGCGTCCGAGATCGTCTCCGCCACCGTCGCCGGGCCGGCCCCGTCCCCGGCCCGGTCCGACCGCGCCACCGGGAGGCTCTCGTGAGCGACGTCCGCGGGTTCTTCTATCCGCGGACCGCGAGCGGCGCATCGTCGATCATTCCGGAGCCCCCGTGGTTCTACTCCGGCGATCTCCTGACGGTCGAGTACCGGACGGATCCGGCCCGGGTGGCCGAGTTGCTGCCCGAACCCCTGGAGCCGGCGCCGGACGATCCGGGGGCGGTGGCGCTGATCTGGGCCGATTGGCAGTCGTGCTCGGCCTCCCGGGAGGAGCTGCTGGACCCGGTGCGGGCGCAGTACAAGGAGGCGTTCGTCGTGGTCCGGTGCTCGTTCGGCGGCCGGGTCTTCTCGCGGTGCGTCTACATCTGGGTGGACAAGGACTTCGCGATCGCCCGGGGGCTGCATCAGGGATACCCGAAGAAGCTGGGGTCGATCTGGCAGACCCGTCCGCACCCGTTCGGCCAGGGCGCCCCGCAGATCGGCCCGGGCGGGATGTTCGGCGCGACCCTGGCGGCGGGCGACCGGCGGCTGGCCGAGGCGGTGCTGACGTTGCGGGAGCCGTCGGAGACCAACGGCTTCGTCAACGCCCATCCGATGGCGCACCACCGGGTCTACCCCGGTATCGCCCGGGGCTCCGGCGACGCCTACGCGGAGCTGATCTCCTCCGGCGCGGCCGAGTTCGCCGGCGGGCAGGCCTGGCGGGGCGACGTCGACCTGCGGCTGTACCCCGCGCCCACGGAGGAGCTCGCCCGGCTCGAGGTGCACGAGATCATCGGCGGCTATTACCGCCAGATCGGCGTGGTGTGGGACGGCGGTGCCACGCTGGCGCAACTGGCGACGCGGGCACCGGGCGAGCCGGCCGAGGCATCGGGGGTGGAGTCGTGACCGAGCCGAACGCGGTCCCCGAGGCGATCGAGGTCGAGGGCGTCCCGGTCGACACCCGGCACTGGATCGGCGGCGAGCGGGTCGGATCGGGATCGACGTTCACCGACATCTCCCCGATCGACGAGTCGAGACTGGGTGAGATCCACGCGGGCGGGGCGGTCGAGGTGGACGCGGCGGTGACCGCGGCCCAGCGCGCGTTCCCGGCCTGGGCGGCGATGCCGGTGCCGGAACGCTCGGCGATCCTGCGCGCGGTCGCCGCCGGGGTCGAGGCTCGCGTGGAGGAACTGTCCCGGGTGGAGACCCGCGACAACGGCTCACTGCTGCGGTCGCACCGGCGCGGGGTGATGCCGCGGGTAGCGAGCAACTTCCGATTCTTCGCCGATTTCGCCGAGGAGCTTCGGCATCCCGATCGCGAGATCCGCGGGCATCGCGAGCGGATCACCTACGACCCGGCGGGCGTGACGGCGATCATCACGCCGTGGAACGCGCCGCTGATGCTGGCCACCTGGCGCATCGGGCCGGCTCTGGCGGCCGGCAACACTGTCGTGCTGAAGCCACCGGAGTGGGCGCCGCTGACCGCCTCCCTGCTGGCCGGCATCACCGCCGAGGCGGGACTGCCCGCGGGGGTGTTCAACGTCGTGCAGGGCACCGGCACCGGTGCCGGCGCGCCGTTGACCCGGCACCCGGGGATCCGCCGGCTGTCGTTCACCGGGTCGGTCCCGACCGCCGGCACGATCGCCGCCGCGGCGGCGCCGAACATCGTCCCGCTGTCGTTCGAGCTGGGCGGCAAGTCGCCGCTGCTCATCCTCGACGATGCCGACCTCGACCTGGCCGTCGACCTGGCGGTGGAGCAGTTCGACAACGCCGGGCAGGTCTGCCTGGGGGCGTTCCGGATCCTGGTGCACGACAGCCTGGCCGAACAGTTCCTGGCCCGGGCGCTGGAGAAGGCGCGGGCCCTGGTGCAGGGCGATCCGCGGGACGAGGCGACGGACGTCAGCGCGCTCGTCTCCCGTCCCCACTTCGAGCGGGTCAGCGGGTTCGTCGAACGGGCCCTGGCCGCCGGGGCGAAGCCGGTGCTGGGCGGCGGGCCGAACGACGACCTGGGCGGGCTGTACTTCTCGCCGACCATCCTGGTCGACGCCGAGCCGGGCAGCGAGATCCTCACCGAGGAGGTCTTCGGCCCGGTCCTGACCGTGCAGACGTACTCGACCGAGGACCAGGGCATCGCGATGGCCAACGAGACCCGGTTCGGACTGGCCGCGACCCTGGTCACCGGCGACCCGGAGCGCGCGGAACACGTCAGCGCGCGGCTGAACGCCGGCACGGTCTGGGTGAACTGCTTCTTCGTCCGCGACCTCGGCGCCCCCTTCGGCGGCAATGGCCGGTCCGGCATCGGGCGCGAGGGCGGCACCTACTCCTTCGACTTCTACTGCGACGTCAAGAACAGCGTCTTCAGTCCGAACGGCTGGAAGTATTGAGGACGAGAAAGGGCAGAAGTGATGGGTGAAGTCGTCGGTGCCGGATTGATCGCTCACGTGCCCACGATCGTGCTGCCCGAACAGACCCGCCGGGAGCTCAACAACGGCGAGGACACCACCCTGGTGTCGGGCCTGCGGCAGTTGCGCGAGGAGGTCTTCGACGTCCTGGCGTACGACACCGTCGTGGTGCTGGACTCGCACTGGGCGACCACGGTCGAGTTCGTGGTCACCGCCCACGAACGGCGCACGGGCCTGTTCACCTCGGAGGAACTGCCCCGCGGCATGAGTCAGCGGCCCTACGACCTCCCGGGCGACCCCGAACTGGCGCGGCTCATCGCGAGCAAGGCGGCCGACCACTGCACCTGGATCACCCCGATCGACGACCCGTACCTGCCGATCTTCTACGCCACCACGAACGTGTGGGAGTTCCTCGGTCAGGGCCTGCCGGACAAGAGGTGGATCACGATCGGGGTCTGCCAGACCGCCGACACCGAGGACAACCTGCGGCTGGGCCGGGCCCTCGGCGACGCGATCCGGGAGTCGGATCGCAAGGTCGTCCTCATCGCCTCCGGCGCGATGTCGCACACCTTCTGGCCGCTGCGCCAGCTGCGCGACCACGAGGCGGCCGGCACCCAGCACATCTTCTCCCCGCAGGCCCTGGCCGCCGACGTCGAACGGCTGGGCTGGTTCGCCGAGGGCGACCACGCCCGGGTGCTGGACACCATGCCGGAGTTCTACAAGTTCAAGCCCGAGGCCCGGTTCGGCCACTACCTGATGATGATCGGCGCGATCGGCGAGGGCGACTGCACGGCCACCTCGCGGCAGTACGGCGAGTACGAGAACTCGATCGGCACCGGCCAGGTGCACCTCTGGTTCGACCGGCCCGACGGCGGCTTCCCGCCACCGCGGCGTACCCCGGTCGACCCCACCTACGTCCGCCAGGAATCCGGGCCGGAACTGCCCGCGGCCGGCTGAGAGGAGAACGCCCGTTGCCCGACAACCTGCCCGAGTACCGCCGGATCCTCCTGGACGGCAACGCCGTCGACGTCGTCCGGCACGGTGACACGCTGGTGGCCGGAGACGGCCGCGAGGTCGGCGTCGACGAGGCCGTCCATCTGCCGCCGGTGTCGCCGTCCAAGATCGTCTGCGTCCACCTCAACTACTCCTCCCGGGTGGAGGAGATGATGACCGGGCTGCCGCCCGCGCCGACCTACTTCCACAAGCCGGTCTCCGCGCTCAACGCCCACGACGGCGCGGTGGTGCGCCCGGCCGGCTGCAAGTGGCTGAACTACGAGGGCGAGATCGCGATCGTGATCGGACGTACCGCCCGCAATATCGCCCCGGAGGACGCCGGCGACTACATCCGCGGCTACACGATCGGCAACGACTACGGCCTGCACGACTTCCGCGACACCGACGCGGGCTCGATGCTGCGGGTCAAGGGCGCGGACACCCTCTGCCCGCTCGGCCCGGGCCTGGTCGAGGGCTGGGACTTCCACGGCAGGCGCATCCGCACCATCGTCAACGGCGAGGTCCGCCAGGACGGCAATACCGACGAGATGCGCTGGGACATGCACTATCTCGTCGCCGACATCGCCCGCACCATCACCCTGTTGCCCGGCGACGTGCTGATGTCCGGCACGCCGGCCATCTCCCGCACCGTCTACCCCGGCGACGTCGTCGAGGTCGAGGTCGAGGGGCTCGGCACGCTGCGCAACCACATCGTCGAAGGCCCCACCCCGATCCGCACCGACGTCGGCGCCCAGCCCACGCAGAGCGAGGAGGTGCTCTCCACCGCCCAGGGCGGCGACTGGGAGTTCCGCGGGATCCGCAAACCCAGACCGTCATCGCCGTGAACCACCGACACCCCAGGGAGCGCCCATGGTCAAGGTTGACGCTGCAGCAATGGAAGCCGCCGAGGCGCGACTGACCGGGGAGGGCATCGACGTCGTCCGCCTGGGTTACAGCGACCTGATCGGCACCGAGCGCGGCCGGGACCTGCTGGTCAGGCGCTTCGCCCGCAGTGCCGCGAACGGGGTGGCCTTCTGCCGCTCGGTGTACGCCACCTCGCCCGGCGGCGACGTGATCGACATCGAGGGCGGCCTCTCCGACGGCCTGCCGGACCTGATCGCCGTGCCGGACCTGCGCACCCTGCAGACGATGCCGTGGGAGGACGGCGTGTCCCACGTGATCGCCGACCTGTACAACCCCGACGGGTCCCGATCCGACGAGAGCCCGCGCAACGTCCTGCATCGGGTGATCGAGAGGTTCGCCGAGCTCGGGATCGCGCCGATGGTCGGGCCCGAGCTCGAGTTCTACGTGCTCGAGCCGACGACCGACACCCCCACCGGCTGGAAGCGCTACGGGGAGGCGACCGGCAACGTCTACATCGCCGGCCGCAAGGGCGATCCGCAGAACACCCTCATCAAAGCGTTACGCAGCCTGGCGGATTTCGGGCTCGACGTCACCGCGGCGAATCATGAATTCGCCTCCGGGCAATTCGAGATCAATCTCTGGCATTCGGACGCCCTGGACGCCTCGGATCGAGCGTTCCGGTTCAAGATGGCGGTGCAGGAACTGGCCCGGATCGCGGGCCTGCTGGCCACCTTCATGGCCAAGCCGTTCAACGACGAGGGCGGCTCCGGATTCCACGTCCACTTCTCGGCCTGGTCGCACGCCGGGGAGGCGCTCTTCGACGATCCGGACGGCGAGGACGGCCTCTCCCGCCTGGCTCGTTCGGCGATCGCCGGCGTGCTGGCGCACGCGCCCGCGCTGGCCGCCCTGCACAACCCGACCATCAACTCCTACAAGCGGTTCGGCCCGGACACCTTGGCGCCGTGGCTGATCGACTGGGGGCTCGACAATCGCAGCGCGATGATCCGGATCCCACCCGAGCGGGGCACGGCCACCCGGTTGGAGCTGCGCCTGGGCGACGCCTCCGCGAACCCCTACCTGGCGGTCGCCTCGCTGCTCGGGGCCGCCTACCTGGGGATCCGCGACGAGCTCGAGCCGCCCGCCAAGCTGGAGGGCTACGGCTACGACACGTCCAAGGCGGAGAAGCTGCCCGACAATCTCACCGCCGCCCTGGACGCGCTGGAGGCGGACACCGAGCTCGTCGATCTCCTCGGCCCGAAGTTCGTGCGCGCCTTCCTGGCGTACAAGCGCAACGAGATCGATCGTTTCAATCACTTCATCACCGACTGGGAGTTCCTCGAATACAGCTACCACTTGTGACCCGAATAGAGTCCCGACCATGCCGGACACCCACACGCTGGCCCAGACCGAGAAGGCCACCGCCGATCGGATCGACGCGCTGCCGATCGACATCCGGGCCGCCCACGCCGTCTCCAGCCTGTACCGAGCCGCGAACTCGGCTCGCAGCCATCTGACCAACACGGTCCTGCGGCGTCACGACCTGACCTGGACCGGCTTCCTGGTGCTCTGGCTGCTCTGGATCTGGCGGAGCATGGGCACCCGGGACGTGGCCGAGTCGGTGGGCATCTCCAAGGCGACCCTGACCGGCGTGGCCAACACGCTGATCAGCCGCGGCTGGCTGGAGCGGGCCGTCGACACCGACGACCGACGCCTGGTGAACCTCAGCCTCAGCCCGGCCGGGGTCGCGCTGATGGACGAGCTCTATCCCGAGTTCAACTCGGCCGAGACCGAGATCGTCCGCGGCCTGACGCCCGAGCAGGTCGGCGATCTGACCGCGGCCCTGCGCACGATCGTCACCACGCTGGAAGGCCGGCCGGCCGAGCCCCGCGCCGGCGGGGCGCCCCGCCGGCCACGCACCAGCGCACCACCCGATCCGACGGGAGCCAGCGGATGAGCACCACCGAACCGGCCGCGGGCCGGCCCAGCACCGACGAGGCCATCGTCCGGCGGGACGCACAACGACTGCGCACCGGTCGGCTGGGGACGATCGCCATCGCCTTCTTCGTCATCTCCGCGGCGGCGCCGCTGACCGGGATGGCCGGCGGGGCACCGTTCGCGATGCTGCTCGGCAACGGTCCCGGAGTGCCGTTCTCCTATCTGCTGGTCACGCTGCTGATGCTCGTCTTCGCCGCCGGCTACGTGGCGATGGCCCGACACCATACCTCCGCCGGCGCGTTCTATTCCTACGTGGCCCGGGCTCTGGGCGGCTTCGCCGGCGGCGCGGCGGCCTGGGTGGCCCTGCTCGGGTACAACGCCATGCAGATCGGTCTCTACGGGCTGTGGGGTGTCGCCTCGTCCGGTTTCGTCTCCGGAGCCTTCGGGGTGGCCGTGCCCTGGTGGGCGATGAGCTACCTGGCCCTGGCGCTGATCGCCGTCTGCGGCTACCGGCAGATCGATCTCTCGCTGCGGGTGCTGGGCCTGCTGGTCGCCTGCGAGTTCCTCGTCGTCATCGCCTTCGACGTGATGGTCCTCGTCAAGGGCGGCTCCGGTGGTGGGGGCGGGTTCGAGTTCAGCTCGTTCACCCCGGCCGCGCTGGGCAGCGGCGCCCCGGCGCTGGGCCTGCTGTTCGCAGCCGCCTCCTTCGTCGGGTTCGAGGCCACCACGATCTACTCCGAGGAGGCCAAGACCCCGCGCACGACGATCCCCCGGGCCACCTACACGGCGGTGCTCACCATCGGGCTGTTCTTCATGCTCACGTCCTGGTTGATGGTGAACGCCTACGGCGACAACGCGACCCTGGTGGCCTTCCTCGGCAGCGAGAAGCTCGGCGATCCGACCAACTTCCTGTTCGCGATGGCGCAGCCGTATCTCGGCGATTTCCTGACGAACTACGTCATGCTCTTCCTCTTCGCCAGTTCGCTGTTCGCCGCCCTGCTCGCCTTCCACAACGCGGTGGCCCGGTACGCCTACGCCCTGGGTCGCGAAGGACTCGTGCCGGAGCGTCTGGGCCGCACCCACGCGGTGCATCTCTCCCCGCACATGGGCTCGATCAGTCAGTCGATCCTGGCCCTCGTCGTGATCACCGTCTTCGTCCTCTTGCGGCTGGATCCCGCCGCCACCCTGTTCACCTGGCTCACCCAGCTCGGCACGCTGGCCATCTCCTACCTGATGGCGCTGGCGGCGATCGCGGTGTTCGTGTTCTTCCAGCGCAATCCCGGGCTGGACTCCAACGTGTGGCGCACCAGGCTGGCCCCCGCGATCTCCGCCCTGGGTCTCGCCGCGGTGGCCGTCTACGCCACCGCGCAGTTCGGATTCCTCATCGGCTCCCCCGGCAGCGTGCTGGCCTGGGCGTTGCCCGCGACGATTCCGCTGGCGGTGGTCGTCGGGGCGCTCTCGGTCGCCGGACTACGCGCCCGCGCCCCGCAGACCTTCGCGCTGATGGGCCGCGACCGGCAGCTCCAGCTGACCGAGCCGGACGGATAGCCGTACTCCGCCGTTCTGCTCAGCCGCTCACCGGTGGCGCAGGACCGCCGGCCGAAGGTTGAAATGCGGCCGGGTGACCAGCCGCCCGCCGGCCTGGAGGGCGTCGTCCAGGCTGCGGCAGGCCAGGCCACGCTCGGCGCACAGCTCCAGCAGCCGCTTCGTGAGGTCGTAGCGGTCCATCTCCGGCTCCACCATCGGGTCGGCCAGCTCGTGGACGCCGGCGAAGCCGTCGTGCAGAAGGACGATCGCCCCCGCGCTCAGGCTCATCCCGGCCATCTTCACCCGCGCGTCGTTGTCGACCTCGTGGTTCCAGTCCCAGCTGGTCGAACTCCACAGGACCGACTCCATGCCGGTGCGGCGGATGGCCCGCCAGGCGCCGATCGACTGGTCGCCGTACGGCGGCCGGAACCAGCGCACCGGGCGCCCGGTGGCGTCCTCGAGCTCGCTCTTGCCGCGGCGCAGATTGTCCTCGACGACGCGGGGCGGCAGATGCGACAGGTGGCGGTGGTCGATGCCGTGCAGCCCGATCTCGTGGCCGGCGTCCATCACCTCGGCGAGCAGCCCGGGGTTGTCGCGCACGCTCGTCATCATCACGAAGAAGGTCGCCGTCGCGCCGTGCTCGTCGAGTGCGCGCAGCACGTCCGGCGTCCGGGTCGGGGTGGGGCCGTCGTCGTAGGTGAAGATCACGTGGCCGGCGGGCGACCGCACCGAGCTGACGGAGCCGATGGCATCCGGTGCGGCCTCGAGCACGCGCATGCCGGCGAGCTTGACGGAATGGATCAGTGCGGCGGGCTCAGGCATGGTCTCCTCGTCCAGTCGAGCCAGTCGCCGGCCCTACCGGGCCGACTCGGGTACAGGGTGCACAAGCAAGGTCTGCCGTACCCCGCCCATCCTATGGGGCTGAACGAGTCCATTGACCTCACTCAGTGCAGGGTTACCTCGCCCGAGTGCGAGTTCACCCACCCGCCGACGGACGAGACGGTCAGAAAGTGGTGAACCGGGCCATAATGTGGGCCTACAGTGTGGCGCACACCCGTCCGGCGACGCTCGCCACGACGGTCGAAACGCGCCGCCCACGACACCCGGGAGTTGCCATGACCGACCAGCTGGGCCCGTCGGGGACGCCCGCGACCTGCGACCTCGGCGATCTCCACAAGACGACCGGCGACGGCAGCTTCCGCGTGCTGCCGCCGGTGTTCCACAGCTACGGCGGCGTCGAACGCTTCGCCGGCACGGTCGTGACCGCGAGGTGCTTCGAGGACAACACCCCGGTCAAGGCCCTGCTCGAGTCGCCGGGTGAGGGGCGCGTACTCGTCGTCGACGGCGGCGGGTCGGTGCGCCGGGCGCTGGTCGGCGGCAACATCGCCGCCTCCGCCGCGCAGAACGGCTGGGCGGGGGTCGTCGTGGACGGCTGCGTCCGGGACAAGGCCGAGCTCGCCGAGGCGGCGGTCGGCATCCGGGCGCTCGGGCTGATCCCGCTGCCCACCGATCGCCGGACCCCGGGTCTGCAGCAGGTGCCGGTGCAGATCCAGGGAGTCACCGTGCAGCCAGGGGAATGGCTCTGCGCCGACGAGGACGGGATCGTCGTGCTGCCGGCCGCGCCGTAGCCCGCTCACCCTGCGCAGGTCGAGTACGCCGACGGGCTGACTGGGTACCGATACTCATTCGCCGGCCCACCCGGCTGGCCGAAGCTAGGCGGCATGACAACACCAGCCTGGCAGCGGGTCGCGGACGCCACCCCGGCCACCCGCAACCGCGTCGTCGACTTCCTGCGCGCCGCGGCGATCGTGGTCGTCGTCTTCGGACACTGGACGATCGTCGCCGTCAGCGTCTCCCACGGCGAGCTCTTCTCCGCCCACGCCCTGCTGGACACCGCCTCGTGGACGCACCCGATCACCTGGTTCGCCCAGGTGATGCCGGTCTTCTTCTTCGTCGGCGGCTACTCCAACGCCCTGTCCTGGCGCTCCGCCCGGGCGAAGGGCCTGCCCTACTCGTCCTGGCTGCGGGCCCGGCTCCGGCGCCTCGGCCTGCCGCTCATCCCCCTGCTGATCACCTGGACGATCGCGGCGTCCGTCGCCCTGGCCCTGGGTGTGCCGGCCGACACCCTGCGGCACGCCTCCCAGGTGGCGCTGATCCCGACCTGGTTCCTGGCCGCCTACGTGCTCGTCGTCGCCGTCGCCCCGTTCTGCCTCGTGCTCTGGGAACGCTTCGGCATGCTCAGCGTGGCGGTCGGCCTCGCCCTCGGCGGCCTCGTCGACCTGATCAGCATCAGCGTCGGCAACATCTACCTCGGCTACCCCAACTACCTGCTGGTCTGGGCCAGCGTGCATCAGCTCGGCTACGCCTGGCTGGACGGACGGCTCGCCGGCCGGGCCCGCCGGCTGGCCCTGTTCTGCGTCGGCCTGGCCGGCCTCAGCCTGCTGGTGGGCTTCGGCCCCTACCCGGTCTCGATGATCGGGCTGGAAGGCGCCGCGGTGAACAACTCCGCCCCGACCCGGATCACGATGGCCTTCCTCGGGATGGCGCAGATCGGCCTGGTGCTGCTCGCCGAGGACCGGCTGGCGCGCTGGCTGCAGCGCCCGCGGGTCTGGTACGCGGTCGTCGTCGTCAACCTGCGGATCATGTCGTGGTACCTGTGGCACCTCACCGCGATGGTTGCGGTGGTCGGCGTCTCGCTCCTCCTGCTGGGCGGCTTCGGCCTGCACTACGAGCCGATGAGCGGAGCCTGGTGGGCCACCCGTCCGGTCTGGCTCGCCGTGCTGGCGACGGTGACCTTCGGCATCGTCACCCTGGTCGGCCGGTTCGAGAGCCCCGCGCCGGACCACCGGCCCGCACCGGCCACCTGGCGGCCGGTGGCCGCGACCGTCTGCCTGTGCGCCGGCCTGGCGGTGATGGCCAGCGTCGGCATCGTCAACGCGAACGGCGTGACGTGGGTCTGGCCGCTACTGCCGGTGCTCGGGATGGTCGCCTTCGGTGTCGTCCAACTGCCCGCCGGGCGGAAGTCCGGCGCGTCAGCCAGCCAGGGTGTTGGCGACGTCGGAGGCACTCTGGCCGAGCCGTCGCAGCACGTAGGCGACCACCGCCAGTGAGAACAGCGTCAACAGCAGCATGATCGTCGAGACCGCCGCCACCTCGGGACGCAACCCGACCCGCAGCGAGCCAAAGATGTAGACCGGCCACGGCGTGTAGCCGGGCACCTGGATGAACGAGGACACGATCGTGTTGTCCAGGCTCAGGGTGAAGGCCATCAGGGCGCCGGCGATGATCCCGGGCGCCGCCAGCGGCAGGGTCACCTGCCGGAACCGGTTCCACGGGGTCGCGTACAGGTCCGCGGCCGCGTTCTCCAGGGCGACGTCCATGCCCTGCATGCGCGCCCGCACGATGAAGGTGACCACCGCGACCGAGACCGTCGTGTGCGCGACGACCAGACGCACCATCCCGTTGTTGATCGGGGTGAAGCCGACGTCGGTGCCCAGCCGGACGAACCACGGCAGCGTCGACACCGCGTCGATGATCTCCGGGGTCACCAGGGTCATCGACAGCATGCCGGTCAGCACCAGCGCCGAGCGGCGGCCGCTGGAGCGGGCCAGGCCGATCCCGGCCAGGGTGCCGATCGTGGTGGAGACGATCGCGGCGCCGAGCGCGGAGAGCAGCGAGACCTGGACCGCCCGGCGGATCACCCCGTTGTTCCACGCCCGGGCGTAGGCCTCGAAGCCGAAGGAGTCCCAGCTGCCGAGCAGCCGGCCGTTGTTGAACGAATAGACGACGATGACGAAGATCGGCAGGAAGAGGAAGACGAAGACCAGGACGCCCCAGATGGTCAGCCCGACCCGCATCGGGTCGCGCCGGGGCCGGTTCTCCTTCGGCGTACTCGTCGCGGACGCACTCTGCGTACTCACCGGGCCACCTCCGAGGTCGTCGCGACCGGCCCCAGCTCGAGCCGTCTGCCGCGCCGGATCACCGCTCGCACCAGCCAGAACAGCACCAGCGTGACCAGCACCGTGCCGAGCGTGAACGCCATCAGGACGATGGCCATCGCCGAGCCCAGCGCCCAGTTCTGCGCCTGGTCGAACTGGGCCGCGACCAGCTGGCCGACCATGTTCCCGCGCGCGCCGCCGAGCACGGACGCCGTGATGTAGTCGCCCATCAACGGGATGAAGACGAGCAGGGCTCCCGAGGCGATGCCCGGCAGCGCATCCGGCACGGTGACGTTGAGGAAGGTGGCCACCCGGCCGGCGCCGAGGTCGCGGCTGGCCTCGCGCTGGCTCGGGTCGGTGCGCTCGAAGGCGACGTACATCGGCAGGATCATCAGCGGCAGGTAGTTGTAGACCACGCCGAGCTGCACCGCCGTGCGGGTGTAGAGCAGCGCCAGCGGCGCGTCGATGACGTGCAGGAACTGCAGCAGCTCGAAGCGGAAGCCGGTCGGGGCCAGCGTGATCTGCCAGCCCAGGGTGCGCACCAGGAAGTTCGTCCAGAACGGCACGAGCACCAGCGCGAGCAGCAGCGGACGCCACTTGGCCGGCGCCTTCACCGCCAGCCAGTAGGCGAACGGCGTCGAGATGAGCAGGCACAGGGCGGTGCCCACCACGCCGATCCGCAGCGTGTTCCAGAACGTGTTGAAGAGGGTGACGTCGAACGTCTCCAGGTACCGGTCGAACGACAGCCTGTCCGTCGACACCGCCGTGAAGATGTCCGGCTTGTAGCCGAAGCTGTAGAAGAGGATGAGGGTGGTCGGCAGGGCGACGAAGAACACCACCCAGGCCCACACCGGAAAGGTGAGGGCGACGTCCGCGGAGATCCTGTTCCGGCGTGCCATGTCAGCCTCCCGCCTTCGCTTTCATCGCATTGGTGATCGAGACGATCCGGGACTGGGTCTCGGTGATCTCCAGCGGCGTCAGCCGGGCCACCACCTCGGGCGTGGGGAACACCAGCTCGGGCACCTCCACCCCGGCCTGCGCGGCCAGCTCCGCCTGGCCGATGAGACCGGTCGGATAGCCGATGTACTCCAGCTCCTGCAGTCCCACCTCGGGCTCGAGCAGGAAGTCGATCAGGGCATAGGCGGCATCCGGACGCTGACAGCCGGTCGCGATCGACCAGTTGTCCATCCACAGATTCGCCGTCGGCGTCGGGAAGACGTATTTCCACTTCTCCGGAGTCTTGCTCTCCAGGATTCCAGAGCGGGCATCCCCGTTCCACGCCTGCATGAGCATGAAGTCGTTCTGGGTGATGTTGAGGGACGGATTGGAGGTGAAGGCCGTGACGTGACCGGCCAGGGTCTGCACCAGGTATTCCTGGCACGCCACGAAGTCCTCCTCGCGGGTGGTGTTCAGGTCGATGCCGTTGGCCGCGAAGTAGATCGCGGTGATCTCCAGCGGATCGTCCAGCAGCGACAGACTGCCGCTGGCCTCGTGGGTGGCGGCGTCCAGGAAGTCCGCCCACGACTCCATCGGACGGGTCAGCTTCGTCGAGTCGTAGACGAATCCCGTCGTCCCCCAGTTCTTGCAGACCGAATACCGATTGCCGGGATCCCACGGCTGATCGCGATAGGCCGGGTCGAGGTTCTTCAGATTCGGCAGCTTTCGGTGATCGAGTTCGGCCAGCAATCCGTTCTGCGACATCATCGGGATGTAATTGCCGGTCGGCACCACGATGTCGTACCCGCTGGTCCCGCGGGTGGCGCCGAGTTTCGCGATCAGCTGCTCATTGGAGGAGAAACTGTCCAGTTGCAGCTGGGTGCCGTACTTCTCCTGGAACTGGGAGATCGTCTCCGGCGCGTCGTAGTCGCCCCATGAGTAGACGTTGAGACGGTCCTCCATCTCGCCGTCCGGGGTGGCCGTCGGCGCGAACGCCTTGTCACTGCCGCACCCGGCCAGCGCCCCGACCCCCACCGCCGCCAGCCCGGCCAGCACCAGCCGCCGGCTGACCGCCCCCGCCACCCGTTCATCCGCCAGGATCCGCAGCCCGCTCACTCCAGCGCTCCACTCATGCGACCCCGACTCCCGGCACGCCCCAACGGCCCGCCCCTGTCCATCACTGCAGCGCTCCGCCCATGCGACCCCGACTCCTGTCCGGCCCCGACGGCCCGCCTCTCGTTCATCACTCCAGTTCCTGAGACACCGGGAACACGTGCACCGCCGACGCCGACCACGAGCACCACACCCGCGATCCCGCGGCCAGGCCGGGGGCGTCCCCGGTCGGCACCCGCGCCAGGATCTCCCGTCCCGTGCCGGTGTGCACGACGTGCTGCACCAGGTCGCCGAGGAAGGCACTGCTGACGAGGGTGCCCTCCGCCCGGTTCCCGTCGTCGGCCGGTGGCTGCGTACTCACCCGCACGCTCTCCGACCGCACGGCCACCCGCACCTCGGCGTCGGCCGCGTGCCCCGCCAGCTCCTGACCGGAGGGGGTGAAGACCGAATCCGCGCTGACGACGCGCCCGCCGTCCACCCGCCCGACCGTGAAGTTGCGCTTGCCGATGAACTGGGCCACGAAGGCGGTCGCCGGCCCCTCGTAGATCTCCTGCGCTCCCCCGGCCTGCTCGATCCGGCCCTTGCGCATCACCACGATCCGGTCGCTCATCGACAGCGCCTCCTCCTGATCGTGCGTGACGAACACGAAGGTGATCCCGGTCTGACGCTGGATCAGCTTCAGCTCGACCTGCATCTGCTCGCGCAGCTTGCGGTCGAGAGCCGACATCGGCTCGTCCAGGAGCAGGACCCCGGGACGGTTCACGATCGCCCTGGCCAGCGCGACCCGCTGCTGCTGTCCACCGGAGAGCATCTTCGGTCTGCGTTCGGCGAACTCCGACATCCGGACCAGACCGAGCGCGTCCCGGACCCGCTGGGAGATCTCCGCTTTCGGCACCTTCAACTGCCGCAATCCATAGCCCACGTTCTCGGCCACCGTCATATGCGGAAACAGCGCGTACGCCTGGAAGACCGTATTCACCCGGCGCTTATGCGGCGGCACCCCGATGACGGATTTTCCTTCCAGCAGGATGTCGCCCGACGTCGGCTCCTCGAAGCCGCCGATCATCCGCAACAACGTGGTCTTGCCGCAGCCGGAAGGACCGAGCAGGGAAAGGAATTCGCCGCGGCGGATATCCAGGCTCACCGAATCGACGGCCAGGGCATTCGGCCCGAAGCGCTTGGTCACCTCGCGCACGGCCACGACCGATTCCGCGTCCTGACCTTCCGCGCGAGGAGTCCGGATCGGCTCTGCGCTGATGTCTCCGGTCGTCATCCGGTTCTCCTTTGGTCACGGCGGTTGAACGTCAGGAATCGAAGCCCAGGCCTGCCTTGTCGAGGGCCTTCAACAGCAGATTCCGCCGGCCGGCGCGGTGGTCGGCGCGATCCAGCGACCACCGGGTCGCCTGGATCCCCAGACTGGCCAGCGGCTCGGGCGGGAACGGTAGCGGGGGCTCGCGCACCATGGCCAGCTCCGTGCGCTGCGTCGTCCGCCCAGCGAGCAGATCGAGCAGGACGAGCGCGGCGAAATGCGTCGAGGCCACCCCGAGCCCGGTGAAGCCGGCGGCGTGCGCCACCCGGCCGCGGTAGCCGCGTCCGAAGAAGGCGCAGAACCGGGTGGACGTATCGACCGCACCGGCCCAGCGATGGCTGAACCGGACGTCCTCCAGCTGCGGGAACGTGGTGAAGAAGTGGCTGGCGAGCCGTTCGTAGCTGGCCGCGCGGTCCTCGTACTCGGCCCGGACGCGACCGCCGGCCCGGTAGATCGCGTCGTAGCCGCCGAAGAGGATGCGGTTGTCGCGACTCATCCGGTAGTAGTGGAACTGGTTGGCGAGATCGCTGAGACCCTGGCGATGGCGCCAGCCGATCGAGTCCAGCTGCTCCCCGGTCAGCGGCTCGGTCATCAGGGCATAGTCGTAGACCGGCACCGTGTGGTACCGGTAACGGCGCAGGAGCGAGGGAAAGACGTTGGTGGCCAACGCGACTCGGCCGGCGGTCAGGCGACCCAGACCGGTGCGGACGGTGACCGGCCCGGTCGCGCCGGCATCGAGGGACTCGGCCCGGGTGTGCTCGAAGATCTCCACCCCCATCTCGGACGCCACCCGGCCCAGCTCCTGCACGAGTCGCGCCGGGTGCAGCAGCGCGGTGCTCCGCTTCGCCCAGACACCGGCCAGGTAGGTCGGGCTGGCCACCTGGGCCCGGATCGCCTCCTGGTCGAGGAGCTCCACCTCGCCCATGACCGCGTCGGCGTCGGCGACCTCCCCGGTCAGCCAGTCCACCTGGTGCGGCTCGATCGCCACCGACAGCCCGCCGTTGCGTTCGAAGTGACAGTCCAGCCCGAGCTCGGCCACCTCGGCCTCGATCTCGTCGAGGTTGCGCATGCCGAGCCGGTCGAGCAGGTCGATCTCCTCCGGCCACCGGCTCGCACCGTTCTCGTGGCCGTGGGTCAGGCTGGCGTCGCAGAAGCCGCCGTTGCGCCCGGAGGCGGCCCAGCCGAGGGTGTGCGATTCGATCAGCACCACCCGGGACGAGGGGTCCTCCCGCTTGGCCAGCAGCGCCGTCCAGAGCCCGCAGTAGCCGCCGCCGACGACGACCAGGTCCGCCGTGGCGTCCCCGATCAGCTCGGGATGGCGATGCGTCGCGTCCGCGACGTCGTCCAACCAGAAGGGGACCTGCCGGGAGCCTTCCAGCGACTGCCGGACCACACCCTCCGGCGGACGCAGCCGCTCGAACACCGTCGCGTGGCTACCGGGATCATGGCGGTCGCGACGCACCCAGGTCACCTCCTCACCAGACCACTCACACGACAAATTGCATTCATCCGCGGATTCGGCCGACTTTCCTCGCCCGACCGGCCGCCGACTCCGCAATGTTTCGTGGATTCTGCCACGTGATTGTGCTCACAGACAGCACCCGCGCATTCCCGGCCGGGTCGGTGGCGGGCGGGATGGTGAGGCAGAGTTGTTCCGTGACCACCGTTCGTACTGTGTTTCTCGATTTCGACGGCACCCTCGCCGACCGCGGAGTCGTTCCGGCCGCTCACGTCTCGGCCATCCGGGCCGCCCGGGAGAACGGCCACCGGGTGCTGCTGTGCACGGGACGTCCGCTGTCGATGCTGGCGCCGGACGTGCTGGCCATCGGCTTCGACGGCGTGGTGGCCGCGGCCGGCGGGTTCGTCCAGATCGACGGACAGGTTCTCGTCGACCGGCGCTTCCCGGCCGGGCTCTCCGCACGGGCCCTGCAGGTGCTGATGCACCATGACGTCGGCTACCTGTTGGAGGCGCCCGAAGCGGTCTACATCGCCCCCGGCGCGCACCCGCGGCTGCACCGGTGGCTGACCGAGTACGAACTCACCGACGGCTTCAACCTCGCCGGGCTGCGGGTGTACGACGACGCCGCGGCGGTCTCGTTCAGCAAGGTGACCTGCTTCGACTCCCCGATGTCGGTCACCGAGCTGGCCAGCCTGATCGGGCCCGAGGTCGGCGCGCTGCCGAGCTCGCTGCCGGTGCTCGGCTCCAGCGCGGGCGAGCTGTTCCAGATCGGCGTGCACAAGGCGGTCGGCATCGAGGTGGTGATGCAGCACCTGGGGCTGACCCGCGACGACGTCGTCGCGGTCGGGGACGGTGCCAACGACGTGGAGATGCTGGAGTTCGCCGGAATCGGCGTGGCGATCGACGGCGGCGATCCACGACTCCTGGCCTCGGCGAAACTCGTCGTCCCCGGCCCGGAACGATCCGGCCTGGTGGACGCCTTCACCCAGCTTTCGATGATCTGAGCCGCCGTCCTCTCCACCTCCCCCGCGGCCGCCCGCCGGCCCGCATCCGGCCAGGTATGTGCGCACCAGCCACCTATGTGTCGATCAGCCAGCGATCGCCGGCTGCTGGGCCGACAACCGGATGCTCGGCCCGTAGCCGGATGCCCAGCTGCCCGAGCCCGGGGACGTCAATCCGACTGCGTGGCCGTCGGGGACGGTTGAGCGGTGTCCACCGGCGCCGGTGTCGAGTAGACCTCGTTCGCATCGCGGTAGACGATCACCTGCGCGGGGCGTTGCCCGCGGCGGACGAATTCCTGTGGAGAGGAGCCAGTCTCCCCCTGGATCATCTCGCTCGGGGCGACGCTGAGCTTCTCACCGGGAGCGGCCAAGCCGTACAGGTACCCCTGCGCGCCGGCGAGCAGCACGTGGACGGGCGACTGGGTCGGCACCGGGCTGGTCGTCACGAGCGAGTACTCGTTCGGCGCTGTGGAGACGAACCAGGCGACCTCGACCTCGTGCCCACCGGAGTCCAGCCCGGCGGCGACCGCCACCCGAGGCCCATCGGCGTCGGAGCCGACGAACAACGGCTTGACCGAGGCCGGCCCGTTGGTCCACGCCGTGCGGAGTTCCCGAGAGGTCTCCGTAGTGATCTCACCCCTGGGCGACCAGCTCGCCAGCGGACCCTCGTCCTCGCTCGCAGCGGTGGAGGCGGTCGAGGTGACCCCGGCGGAAGAGGGCGCAGCGGACGACCCGTCGGAGCACCCGACCATGCCGACGACGAGCGGGCCACTGACAAAGGCGATGACGACAGCGCGTCGAAGATGCGTCACAGCTTCGAGTGTCCGTCGCGATTCTGCGAGGAGCAATACCGCGAGGCCCGCACACCCACATGGCCCACGGTGCGGCCAAGCCGCGCTCAGCCCGCGTAGGCGACCGCCTCGGCTCCCGCGGCGGCGGGGAGTGAGATCCACTGCGCTCCGGCCTGGGTCATCACGTCGTGGCTGCCGGTGAGCACGAGGACCGAGCCGACTCCCTGCGCGCCGGCGAGCTGGCGGGGGTCGGTGAGCGGGAGCATCGGATCGTGCGGCGGTCCGCCCACCTCGATCGGGAGGATCCGCAGCCCCTGCACACCGGGCCGACGGGCGATCAGGGCCAGGTCGACCGGCCCCAGCCACACCGCGTCGCGCACCGACTCGATCCCGACGCCGAGCGGGTCGCCGGGCGCCACGGTCAATCCCGTCGGGATGCCGTCCGCGCGCCGGCTGATCGCGGCGAGCTCGACGTGCGCGGTCCCGTCCGGGCTCGTGCTGGCGATCAGCACCCGGACGCCGTCGCGAGCCACCCGGATCACGTCGATATGGCGCCCGGCCAGCCACGATGCCGGCACGTCCAGCACCACGCCCTGCGGCGAGACCGCGGTGACCGTGCCGTTGCAGGTCACGTCGGTCGACCAGACCCAGCCGTGGACGTCGAACGAGGGCGCGGTCAGCTCGTCGGCGGTCAGCACCGGGTCGCCGGTGCCGGAGCGGCCGGCGAGCCGCAGCTGGCTCCCCTCGCCGGTGCGCACCGCGAACAGCTGACCGGTGTAGTCGACGGCGAGCGCGTCCGCGTCCCGCAGCACCCGCGCCGCGGTGATCTCCTCCCCGGAATCCTCGCCGTCGAGGTTGAACCGCACCAGCCGGCCGTCCCGCAGCGCGACCGGCGAGGGATCCACCGGAGTCACCGTGACCGGGCTCACCGGGCCGGCGTCCAGGGGGGCGCCGTCGACCCGCATGGACACGTCGTCGACGTCCGCCAGCGGCTGCAGGGTCGCCAGCAGTTGGGCTCGCATGAGTCCCCGCCGGCGGCGGTCGGCCGGCCGCGCCTGCGGGCTCAGCTCCACCGCGGCGACTCCGTCGTCGATCACGACGCTGGACGGAGCGGCCAGCCGGGTGCCCCGGGGGAAGGCCGTCGTCACGCTGGATTGCAGCCACCGGGGCGGGCCGGTCAGCAACATGGTCACCAGGCGGGTCGAGGTGGCAGCCGTCTCCGGGAGCCACCGCGGATCCGGCACCAGATACCTGCCGGTGGCGTCGACGTAATAGAGGTTGTAGCTGTTGAAGACGAAGTCCCGATCGGTGACGGCCACCGCGGCGAGGTCCGGCGCGTCGGTGATCCGCCACTGCCCCTCGACCCGGGCGAGCTCGAGCCGCAGGTCGTCCCGGCGCGGCGTCTCCAGCTGCTCCAACCGTCCGTCGGCGTCGATCTTCTGCACCACTTTCAGGGTGACCGTCGCCCGCTCGCTGCTGGGTGCCTCGGTGGCGGGCTGCCGGCCCGGGCTGGCCGTGGAGGAGACCCGAATCGTGTACGAGCCGTCGTAGAAGAGCGTCTGGGCGTCGGGGTTCCAGCCCTCCCCCTCGGCCGGCGAGAGGAACGACCGGGCCACGCCGAAGTCCTTGTCGGCGGAGATCATCGCCCGCAGGAATCCGTCCACGATCTCGTACGGGGTGGCGCCCATCGACGGGCCGGGCACGATCGCGTGCAGGGCGGCCGGGGTGCCGGCCTGGCGCCCGGCGACCACCGGACCGTCGGTGGGAATGCGGGCGCAACCGGCGATCAGGCAGGCCAGCACCCCCACCAGCACGGACGACAGCCGGGCCGCGGACGGCACCCGGCTCATGACCCGGCCCGCTTTCCACCCGATCGATTCGCGGCGCCGCGGTCACTCGACGTGGTCCGGTCACTCGACGTGGTCCGGTCGCTCGACTTCGTCCGGTCGTTGGGCGTGGTTCGGTCGTTCGGCGTGGTGCGGTCATCCGGCTTGCGTTCGCCGGGCTTGGTGCGGTCGATGGCCAGCTCGCGGATCAGCCAGGCTTCACCGTCGTCGTCCGGCTCGGTGTCGTCGACGGCGTCGATACCCAGGTCGTCCTCGTCCGGGGCTCCCGGCGGTGCCAGCGGCAGGGGCGAGCGCCCGGGGAGGGCGCCGGCCTCGCGGGGCAGCACCAGCAGGAACCGCGAGCCGACCCCCGGCTGTCCCCAGGCCCGCAGCGAGCCGCCGTGCAGGTGGGCGTCCTCCAGCGAGATCGCCAGCCCGAGGCCGGTCCCGCCCGACGTGCGGGCCCGGGCCGGGTCCGCCCGCCAGAACCGGTCGAAGACCCGCTCGATGTCACCGGGGCGCAGACCGACGCCGTGGTCGACGACGAGGATGGCGGCGGTGCGCCTGTTGGCGTCCACCCAGACCTCCACCGGGCCGCCCTCGGAGTGCTCGACCGCGTTCACCACCAGGTTGCGGACGATCCGCTCGACCCGACGGGCGTCCACGTCGGCCACGGCGGAGCCGTCCTCGGGCAGATGGAGCTCGATCGTGGTCCGCTTGGCCTCGGCCAGCGGCAGGGCGAGCTCGCGGACCCGGCGGACCAGCGCCACCAGGTCGACGGAGTCGATGTCCAGCGCGGCCGCGCCGGCGTCGATCCGGGAGATCTCCAGCAGGTCGGCCAGCAGCGCCTCGAACCGGTCGAGCTGGGCGGTGAGGAGTTCGGAGGACCGGGCGATCGTCGGCGGGAAGTCCTCGCTCGACCCGTGGATCACCTCGGCGGCCATCCGGATCGTGGTCAGCGGCGTCCGCAGCTCATGGCTGACGTCGGAGACGAACCGCCGCTGCAACCGGGACAGCTCCTCCATCGCCTCGATCTGGTCCTGCAGGGAGTCGGCCATATCGTTGAACGACCCGGCCAGGCGGGCCAGCTCGTCCCGGCCGCCGGGGCTCATCCGTTCGTCCAGACTGCCGGTGGAGAGCCGCTCCGCGACGCGCGCCGCCTCCCGCACCGGTACCACGATCTGCCGGCTGATCAGCCACGCGATCACCCCGAGCAACAGCACCAGGGACGCCATTCCGACCGCGACCACCCGCTGGATCGCGTCCAGGGTGCGTTGCTCCTGGCCGAGCGTCATCACGAAGTAGAGCTCGTACTGGCCGGCCCGGCCGGGCAGGGAGACCCGGCTGCCGACGACGAGCCCGGGTTCGGCCTGGCTGTCGGGACTCTCCAGGGCGATCGAACGGGACTGTTGGGAGGTGGTGGCGGCCACTCGCTCGCGCAGGTCGTCCGGGATGCTGGGGGCGCCGCGGCTGCTGTAGCTGTAATAGCCCTCGGTCTCGTTCTGGTCGGGCAGCTTCAGCAGCGCGCAGCCGACGGCGGTGTCCCCGCCAGTGCCGTCCAGCCGGCCGCGCGCGTCGCGCACGTCGGACGTCAGGTCGCCCGCAC
>JBDIAG010000005.1:0-24843 GCA_039812305.1 Actinomycetales bacterium
GCCCCACGGTGCCGACGATCAGCCCGGGCACGGTGAACACCGCCGACTGCACCAGGCCGATGATGCAGACCGCGATCATCTTGCCGGTGATCAGCGTGGTGGAGCCCACCGTGGTCAGGATCATCTCGGTGACCCGGTTCTCCTTCTCCTCGAGGGTCACGTTGAGCATCTGATTGCCCAGCATGGTGACCGCCATGAACAGGAGCACGAGGAACATCAACGGCGGCAGGAAATGCCGGATGCTGCCCGACTCCTTGCCGTCGGCATAGGTGGTCGTGGTGATCGAGGCATCCCCGGCGGCCAGCTTCGCCAGCTGCGGCGAGCCGATGTGGCGCTCGACCGAGGCGGTGAGGAGCGAGCCGGCCACGTCGGAATAGGAGGCGTTGTTGACGATGCCGCGATCCGAGCCGAACACCATGATGGCGGTCTTGGCCGGATCCTTCGGGTAGTGGATGTACAGGGTCTCCTTGCCGGATTCCACCGCGGCCTGACCGGCGGCTGGGTCGGTCACCACCCGCCCACCCCGTTCGGCGGCCAGAGCAGGGTCGACCAGCCCGGAATCGTCGGTGTAGGTGAACGACCGAGTGGCCGCGGTCTGCTCCTCGATCGAGCTCGGTGCCGACAGCGAGCTGAACATGCTCAGACCGATGAGGCCGGCGAAGAGGACCGGCACTCCGAGGGTGATCGCCCAGAACACCGGCCGGCGCAGGGTGCGGATCACCTCGAAGCCGATCACCGTCCGCAGGTTGTGGGATCTCATGCGGCCGCCTCCTGCCCGTACACCCGCAGGAAGACCTCTTCGAGACTGACTCTGGCCGCGTCGAAGAGGCGGACGTCGGTTCCCGCCTCGACCAGTTCGCGCAGCACGTCGGCGCGGGTGGCGCCCCCGACCAGTTCCAGCTCGGCGTAGTTGGGCTCGCGCAGCACGACCTGGAAGGTCCTTCCCGGTGGCAGTGGACCGGAGAACCTGACCCGCACCCGGGTGCCGCCGAACTGCTCCTGGACGTCGGCGACCGTTCCGTACGCCCGGGCCCGGCCCTCCTTCAGCAGGAGGATGCGGTCGCAGAGCCGCTCCACCTCGTCCATCTGGTGGGTGACGATCACGATCGAGGCCCCGGCCGCCCGGCGCTCCTCGACGAGATCCATCAGGAGCCGCCGGTTGACCGGGTCGAAACCCTTCGTCGGCTCGTCGAGGATGAGCAGATCGGGTTCGTTCATCAGCGTCACCCCGAGTTGCACCTTCTGTTGCTGACCGCCGGAGAGCTTGTCCAGCCGGGTCTTCGCCTTGCCCGCCAGCCCGACCCGTTCGAGATAGGTGCTTGCGGCCTCGCGGGCCTGCACGGGCGGCATCCCCTTGAGCCGGCCGAAGTAGGTCATCACGTTGATCACCGACTCCTTGCGGTACAGCCCCCGCTCCTCCGGCAGGTAGCCGAGTCGCCCGCCCTGGTCGGGGGTGAACCGGCGGCCCTGCACCAGCAGAGTGCCCGCGGTCGGGGCGTGGATACCGAGGAGCGCCCGGATGGTGGTCGTCTTGCCGCACCCGTTGGAACCGAGCAGACCGAACGTCTCGCCGGCCTTGACCTCGAAGGAGAGATCCTCGATCACCGTGGTGCGGCCGAAGACCATCCGGAAGCCCTCGACCGTGATGACTGCAGCCATGCCTTCACCCTAGGTGGGGGCACTGACAACGGCCTGTCCGGAGGCCGCGGGAGAGGGCGTCGGGTCGACGGGCGGGGCCCGAACCAGACCGGACGGATGGTCGCCCGGAGGCTCAGGTCCCCGCGCGTCCCGTCACGGGCGGGGTGCCCGGCGCTCGACGTAGGTCTGCACCTTGTTCAGCGTCCTGCGGTCGAACTTCTGGCCGTAGGTGCGGTCCCAGGTGATCGCTCCGACGCCGATGTGGTTGTCGTCCACGACCGCCGTCACGTCCGCGTCGGGCTTGGTCTCCTCACAGGCCGGCAGCCCGGAGCAGAAGTCCAGAACCACCTGGTAGCTTCCGTCCTCCTGCTTGGCGTAGCTGTGGTAGGCGAGGGTGGAGTCGCCCACGGTGGTCCAGACCGGCCGGCGGGCGCGGTCTCCGTCGGAGATGTTCGGGTAGTTCACGCTCACCGCGAACTCGTTCTGCCCCAAGAGCTTCTCCTTGCGCAGACCGACGAGGAACTTGGCCGCCCAGTCCGCGGTGGCCCGGTAGTTCTCGACCGGGAACGCGGAGTTGTCGGCGTTGGCGGACGTGCTGAAGGCCACCGCCGGGATCTCGTCGTCGATCGCGGCCACCGCGGCCCCGATCGTGCCGGAGTCGTTGACCGAGCTGGCGACGTTGAGTCCGGCGTTCGGGCCGGTCACGACCAGATCGGGCTCGTCCCAGCCGGCGACCGCCTTCAGGCCGCCACGCAGGGCGAACTTGACCGTGTCGGACGGCGTCCCGCTGGGGCTGTCCGGCGTGCACGGGTTGGCGTCGAGGCAGAGGCCGAAGACCTTGCCGCCGGCGGGGGCACCGGCGCAGTCGTTCTCGTACCCGGCCGGCAGCGGCTTGTCGGCGAGACGGAGGACACCGCTGTTCGTCACCGCCGTGCCACGGCCGCTCTGTACCTGCCACGGGGCGATCACCACGACGTCCGCGCCGGCCGCACACAGACTCCGCCGCAGTTCGTAGAGTCCCAGGCCGTCGGAATTGTTCGGCCGCTCGGCCCGCATCGAGTCGTCGTTCGTCATCAGGATCTTCAGGCCCTTGAGTGAATCGGCCTGCTTCCCGGACGCCGAGGCGCTGACCGCTCCGCCGAACACCAGCGCCGCACCCGCAGCCAGGGCGAGCAGTCGCGCGGCGGTAGACCTGTTGCGCATCAAGGACATACCAGTTCTCCTCTCATCAAAATGGACAAAGCAGGGCACATGTAACCATGTGACGAGGGCCACGGGCGGGAACGGTCGTCGGAGTCGAGCGGCGCGATGACGCACGCTGGCGGCCAGACATGAGGGAAGACAGCCTGAGCGAAAGACAGTCGATATCCGATCGATCGAGAAGGGGCACGGCTCGTCGCGACCCACCCGCGCGGACGAGCGGCTCGCGGCCCGCGGGCGCAACCGACCGCGGCGGTTTGCGATTTCCGGCGACCGGGCGTTCCCTCGACCTCTACCCTCGGCAGCTGTGAGTTCGCCTCCGCAACCATCGCCGCAGCCGTCGCCCCAGCTCGTCGCTGCGTTGCGAACCGATCTGCTCGCCGCCGATTACACCGTGGACGGGGTCGAGGAACTGCTCGGGCCGTCCGCGGTCGCCGCCCTGCACCGCGACCAGCTGGCGCCCGCGGCCTGGTCGCTGGACGCCGCCGGCCTCGGGGACGACCCTCTCGCGACGTTGATCAGGCTCTTCCTGTTCGGACAGCGGGTGGACGCGGACCGGGTCGCCGCGGCCGTCCCGTCCACCGGTCTTCAGGGCTTCGCCGAGCTGGGCCTGGTCGAGATCACCGGATCGAGCGTGCGCGCGGTCGTGGACGTTCGTCCCTATCAGGAGGACGAGGGGAAGCCGTGGTGGGTGGTCAGCGACCATGGCGAGGAGGTCCTCGGCGGGCCGCTGCCGACGGATCACGTCCTCGGTATCGGCCAGGCGTCGTTGACCGTGGTCGGCGCGACGATCCGGCGACGGGTCTCGTCCGCGCTCGATCTGGGTACCGGCTGCGGCGTGCAGGCTCTGCATCTGACCAGGCACGCCGATCGAGTCGTCGCCACCGACGTCTCGACCCGGGCCCTGGCGCTGGCTCGACTCGGCGTCGGGCTGAGCGACGTCCGGGTCGAACTGCGCCACGGGAGCCTGTTCGACCCCGTCCAGCGGGAGCGCTTCGACCTGATCGTGGCCAACCCTCCGTTCGTCATCACCCCGCGAGTGGCCGGCGTACCCGAGTACACGTACCGCGACGGTGGACGAACCGGTGACGAGATCGTCCGCAGTCTCGTCACCGGAGCCGGCCGGCATCTGCGTCCGGGCGGGATCGCGCAACTGCTCGGCAACTGGGAGATCGGACGCGATCAGACCTGGAGCGACCCGCTGACCGCCTGGCTGGAGGAGACCGTCGACGAGGAGGGGCATCCGCTGGACGCGTGGATCGTCCAGCGGGAACTTCTCGACCCGGCTGACTATGCGGTGCTGTGGAGCCGGGACGGCGGGGCCACCGGCCCCGAGCAGGACCGGCTGATCCGAGCCTGGCTGGACGACTTCGCGGCTCGCGGCGTCCAGTTGATCGGGCTCGGACTGATCACTCTGCGCAGACCCGGCGACGGCACTGCCCCCCTGCGCCGGCTGGAGTACCGGCCGGAGAGCGTGACCGGCCAGCTCGGGGCCCATCTGGACTCCTGTCTGCGCAACCACGACGCGCTCGGGCGGTCGTCGCTGACCGATGCCCGGCTGACGGTCGCCCCCGACGTGGTGGAGGTGCGGGAGCATCGGCCGGGAGAGTCCGAACCGACCCGGATCCTTCTGCGTCAGACCGCCGGATTCGGTCGCCAGATCGTGCTCGACCCGGCGATGACCGCGTTCGTCGGGGCCTGCGATGGTGAGCTCACATTCGGACAGATCGCCGGAGCGATCGGACAGTTGCTGGACCATCCCGTCGCCGATGTCACCCGGGAGATGGAATTCACGGCCCGCGAACTTGTGCTAGCGGGATTCCTCTCGGTTACCGTCGAGCCGTTGGAACGGCGCGGGGGAAGCGCCCACCCTCCCGATGTGGTCGACGACCGCGGAAGCGCTACCGTGCTTCCGGTCGGATCTGCCGTCCATGGGGGCCAAGTAAGGAAACCGAGGTAGTAGTGGCAAGCATGGACGCCAAAGCGGTGCGCAGGCTGGTGATCGTCGAGTCGCCGAACAAGATCAAGAACATCGCCAGCTACCTCGGCCCCGGCTACGACGTGGAGGCCTCGGTCGGCCACATCCGTGACCTGCCGACCCCCTCGGAGCTTCCCGAGGACATGAAGAAGGGGCCGTACGGCAAGTTCGCGGTCGACGTCGACAACGGCTTCGAGCCGTACTACGTCGTCGACGCCGACAAGCGGAAGGTGGTCTCCGAGCTGCGCCGTCTGCTCAAGGACGCCGACGAGCTCTACCTCGCCACCGACGAGGACCGCGAGGGCGAGGCGATCGCCTGGCACCTGCGGGAGACGCTCAAGCCGAAGATCCCGGTGCGGCGGATGGTCTTCAACGAGATCACCCGCGAGGCGATCCAGCGGGCGCTGACCACCACTCGCGACATCGACGAGCGACTGGTGGACGCCCAGGAGACCCGGCGCATCCTCGACCGGCTCTACGGCTACGAGATCTCCCCGGTGTTGTGGCGCAAGGTCCGCGCCGGTCTGTCGGCGGGCCGGGTGCAGTCCGTCGCCACCCGGATGGTCGTGGATCGCGAGCGGGAGCGAATGGCCTTCCGCGCGGCCGAGTACTGGGACATCCTCGGCGTCTTCGCCCCCGGCGGTCAGGACGAGTCGGCCCGGCAGAGCTTCTCCGCGCGGCTGGTCGGCTTGGACGGACAGCGCGTCGCCACCGGTCGCGACTTCGACGACGCCGGCAAGCTGGTCGGCAAGGCGGTCGTGCTGGACGAACCGGCTGTCCGGTCGCTGGTGGAGGGTCTCACCGACGCGCCCGTCGTCGTCTCCTCGATGGAGACCAAGCCGTACACCCGGCGTCCGTCGGCGCCGTTCACGACGTCGACGCTGCAGCAGGAGGCCTCCCGCAAGCTGCGGTTCTCGGCCCGGCAGACGATGCGGGTGGCGCAGTCGCTGTACGAGAACGGCTACATCACCTATATGCGTACCGACTCGACGGTGCTGTCGAGCCAGGCGGTCAACGCGGCCCGAGCCCAGGCGGCGCAGCTGTACGGCGCCGATCACGTGCCGGCCCAGCCGCGGGTGTACGCCAACAAGAACAAGAACGCCCAGGAGGCGCACGAGGCGATCCGCCCGGCCGGGGACGTCTTCCGCACGCCCGGGCAGGTCTCCGGCGCGCTGCGGGGGGACGACTTCCGGCTCTACGAGCTGATCTGGCAGCGCACGGTCGCCTCCCAGATGGCGGACGCCCGCGGTTCGACCGCCACCGTCCGGCTGCGCGGCACCGCGTCGGACGGCCGGGTCGCCGAGTTCTCCGCGTCCGGCACGGTGATCACCTTCCGCGGCTTCCTGGCCGCCTACGAGGAGGGCCGGGACGAGGAGCGCAACCGGGACGAGCAGGCCGACAAGCGGCTGCCCGACATGGTCGAGGGCCAGCGGGTCGACACCCTGGATCTGCGCGCCGACGGCCACGTCACCGCCCCGCCGCCCCGCTACACCGAGGCCTCCCTGGTGAAGGCGCTGGAGGAGAAGCGGATCGGCCGGCCGTCCACCTACGCCTCGACGATCTCGGTGATCCTCGACCGCGGCTACGTCTCGCACCGCGGCAACGCCCTGGTGCCGAGCTGGCTGGCCTTCTCGGTCATCAGGCTGCTGGAGGAGAACTTCGGCGATCTCATCGACTACGACTTCACCGCCGAGATGGAAGAAGACCTGGACCGGATCGCCGCCGGTGAGGAGGACCGCGTCGCCTGGCTGACGAACTTCTACTTCGGCGGCGAGACCCCGGACGGCCACCCGGAGGAGAAGCCGCACGCCGTCCACGGGCTCAAGGGTCTGGTCGAGGACCTCGGCGAGATCGACGCCCGGGCGGTGAACTCCATCGACCTGGGCGAGGGCATCACGCTGCGGGTCGGGCGGTACGGGCCCTACATCCAGACCGAGGGGGGCGAAGGTGAGGAGCCCAAGCGGGCCTCCGTCCCGGACGATGTCGCGCCCGACGAGCTGACCGTCGAGAAGGCTCGCGAGCTGCTGGAGACGCAGAAGGAGGGCGACCGGGAGCTGGGCGTCCACCCGGAGTCCGGCTTCCCGGTCGTGGTGAAGAACGGTCGGTACGGGCCGTACGTCACCGAGGTGCTGCCGGAGGGTACGCCGACCCGTGGGGCCAAGGCGGTGAAGGCGCGGACGGCGTCCCTGTTCAAGTCGATGCAGCCGGAGACGGTCACGCTCGACCAGGCGCTGCTGCTGCTGTCCCTGCCGCGCGTGGTCGGCACCGACCCGGAGACGGGTGTCGAGATCACCGCGCAGAACGGCCGCTACGGCCCGTACCTGAAGAAGGACAAGGACTCTCGCTCGCTGGACAGCGAGGAGCGGATCTTCGACATCACCCTCGAGGAGGCGCTGGCGATCTACGCCCAGCCGAAGACCCGGCGGGGGCAGACGGCGGCGGCGCCGCTGCGCGAGCTGGGCGTCGACCCGGCCACGGAGAAGCCCGTGGTGGTCAAGGACGGTCGGTTCGGTCCGTACGTCACCGACGGCGAGGTGAACGCCACACTGCGGCGGGACGACTCGGTCGAGGCCATCACGTTGGAACGGGCGGCGGAACTGCTGGCCGAGAAGCGGGCCAAGGGTCCGTCCACCCGCAAGCGGGCGGCCAAGAAGACGACCGCGAGCCGGACGACCACCCGCAAGACGGCGGCGGCCCGTCCGGCGGCGAAGCGGACGACCGCGAAGAAGGCCGCGCCGACCGCGGATTCGTGACCGGACGTTCCGTCCCGGCGACGACCATTAGTGACTGCCAGAAGGGACGTATACGTCCCTCCTGGCAGTGAATAACTTCGGTCAGCGTTCCGATCAGGGCCGGGTCTCACGCAGCACCAGGGCGGCGTTGACCAGGGCGAGGTGGGTCAGCGCCTGGGGGAAGTTGCCGACCTGGCGCGAGCCCGCCGGGTCGTACTCCTCGGAGAGCAGGCCCACGTCGTTGCGCAAGGTCAGCAGCTTGCGCATCAGCGCGTGGGCGTCGTCCACCCGGCCCATCAGGGCGTAAGCGGTCACCAGCCAGAAGGAGCACGCCAGGAACGGGTGCTCGTCACCGGGCAGGCCGTCCACTCCCGACGTGGCGCGGTAACGCAGCACCAGGCCGTCCCGGATCAGCTCGGACTCGATCCGGGCGATCGTGCCGACCATCCTGGGGTCGTCGCCGGCGATGAAGCCCACCGCCGGCAGGAGCAGCAGCGAGGCGTCCACCTCGGTCGTGCCGTAGTGCTGGGTGAAGGTGTTGAGCTCGCGGTGGTAGCCGCGGGTGAGGATCTCCTCGCGGACCGCGTCGCGGGCCTGCCGCCAGCGATCGACCGGGGCGGCGAAGCCGTACTCCTCGACGGCGCGGACCGCCCGGTCGAAGGCCGCCCAGACGTAGACCCTGGAGTGGGTGAAGTGCCGAGGCTCGCCGCGGATCTCCCACAGCCCGTGATCCGGCTCCTGCCAGCGGGTCTCGAGATGCTCGACCAGCAGCCGCTGCATCGACCAGCTGTCCCGGTCGGTCTGGCCGCCCGCGTGCCGCAGCTGTTCCAGGCAGACCATCACCTCGCCCAGCACGTCCGACTGGCGTTGCCCGACCGCCCGGTTGCCGATCCGCACCGGCCGGGATCCGGCGTAGCCCGGCAGGTGGTCCAGCGTGCGTTCGGGCAGGTCGCGCCCGCCGTCGACGGTGTACATGATCTGCAGGTCCTGCGGATCGGCGGCAATGGCCCGCAGCAGCCAGTCCCGCCAGGTGTTGGTGTGATCGAGCATACCGGTGGCGAGCATGGCGCCGACGGTCATCGAGGCGTCCCGCAGCCAGGTGAAGCGGTAGTCCCAGTTGCGCTCGCCGCCGAAGTCCTCCGGCAGCGAGGTGGTGGCCGCCGCGACGATCCCGCCGGTCTCGCGATCGGTCAGTGCGCGCAGGGCGAGCAGGGACGTCCGCACCGCCTCGTCGTAGGGACCGGTGTAGGTGCACGCGCCCAACCACTGTCGCGACTCGGCCAGGGTCTGGTCGACCCGGCTGTCGATGTCGAGGCCGGACGGGACCTCCCGGAACGAGGGCGCCCAGGTCAGGTCGAAGGCGAGTCGATCCCCGGCCTCGACCTGCAACTCGCCGACGTGGCGGTGATGCGAGGCTGTCGGCAGCACCGGGCCGCGCAGGACCACCATGTCCGGCCCGGCGATCGCCCGGATCAGTTGACCGCACCCGTGCGTGCTGTCGTCCGTCTCGCGGTGCACCCATGGCGCGATCCGGCCGTAACCGAACCGGATGATGAACTCATGGGTCAGGGTGACGCTGCCTTCGAGACCCTCGACGATGCGGACCACGTCCACCCGGCCGTCGGTGACCGGCATCAGATCGAGCACGCGGACGGTGCCGGTGCTGGTGCGATGAATGGTCTCCAGCGCCAGCGTGCCGTCGAGATAGCGACGGGTGGTGCGCACGGCGTCGTCCGCCGGGCGCGAGTTCGTCGCGTGCAGTTCCTTGGGACCGATCAGCCAGCGGCCGTGCCGGGGCGTGCCGAGGAGGGCGGCGAAGACCGCGGGGGAGTCGAAGTGCGGCAGGCAGAGCCAGTCGATGGAACCGGACTTGCTGACCAGGGCCGCCGTTCGCCGATCTCCGATCAGTGCGTAGTCCTCGATCGGGGTCGGCTGATTCTGGACGTGATCCGGCACAGTCGCACGGTAGCTCCGGCTGTCGTCCAGGCGGAGATCGGGTTCCGCGGGGGGATAGGTGCGGCTGGCCGGTTGTTCGCCCGGTAGCCGGTTACTTGCGTTGTAGCCGGCGATATCCGGCCAGGACGTCGTCAACCTGGCTAGTGAGCTCAGGACTGGTCAATCGAGCTCTCAGACCGAGGCCTGCTTTGGGGGGTAAGCGGCTCCACCGTCAGGACCGGCTGCAGGCGGCGATGGCGGCGTGGGTGCCGTCCACGTCGGTGACGACGGCATGGTGTCCGCCGGAGAGGGTGCGACCGGTGACGTCACCGGTGACCAGCGCGGCCCAGCCCGTCATGCTGTCGACGGCCACCACCGGATCGGCATCTCCGCACAGCAACAGGAGCGGCAGATCGAGTGGTGCGCCGTCGGGGAGGGCGTCGACCGAGAGCGAGGCCAGGAGGTCGGCGCGCATGATGGGCAGTTGCATGGCCATGAACCCTGCGTCCGTCAGCAGCGAGTTCGGTGTACCGCCGAGTTCGGCCATCCAGTCCAGCAGCAGTTCGTCGTCCAGGGCGATTCGCCGCAGTCGCTCCCGACCGCTGCCTCCGGGAGCCTCCTTGGCGGAGAGCACCAGCAGGTCCGGCCGGCGATCACGAGCCGTCAGCCGGGCGGCAACCTCGGCGGCAACCGCCGCTCCCAGACTGTGACCGAGCAGGACGGTGGGCAGACCGTTCGCCGGCAGAACGGCGAAGTCGGCGACGATCTCCTCCGCCAGCGCGTCGACCGTGCTGGCGAGGGGCTCGGAGAGTCGCGACTCGCGCCCCGGATAGCGCGCCGACCAGAGTTCGACCTCCGGCGCGATCAAGGGACGGAAGTAGCTCGCGCCCGCCCCGGCCGGCGGGCAGGCCACCAGCCGCAGGCGTGGGGAATCCCGCTGATGCCCACGCCGGGCAGCGGGTGAAATGAGCTGGGTGAGGCAACGGGTCATGGCGTCCCTTCGCGTCGTGGCGGTTCACCTTAACTGCCGAGTCCTAACCTCTTTCGAGGAGCACTAGGTTCTTCTCGGGTTGTCAGTAGCGGTGGCAAAGACGCGCAAGGGGGTGGCGCCATGGGCGAACTCGGCCGCCGTGAGCGTCTGATGTGGCTCCTGGAGGAGCGACGGATGCGACTGCTCAGGAGCGAGGCGAGGGGTGTGCTCGCGATAGTCGCTGACCAGACAGGCGAGGCCCTGGAACTCATAGAACCTCAACCCGGTCAGCCGGAACCGCTTTCCGTCGATACTTCGCGAGATCCCTATGTGTGTGAACCGGAGATGCCGATTGGCGAGGCCGTGGCTCAACTCGGCCGGTTGATTCGCGAGGACGACGAAAGCTGGCTGATCAATCCCGGTCCGCGCAGGCAGTTCTGCGCGATTCGGTGCGCGCGCCCACCGTCGACCATTCTGCTGTTGACCATGGCGACCTGGAGTCGTGAAGGTCTGATGATGGCGCCTGAGCACGGTCCGGGATGGATTCACCTGGATCTGTTGGTGGAAGAGAATCTGACGACGTGTGAAGTACTCATTTCAAAGGCCTGACTGGAACGCTGAGGAAGGTGTGGCGACAGTTCCGGAGGGCGGGCGGCGATTCCGCGGGCCGCAGTGGTGTTCGACGTCAGCGCCGAGGGGCTGCGTGGGATAGTTGGGCCGATCTGAGTCCGAGGATGACGGAGCACGCAAAAGCGGAGGGGCGTCCACAGTGCGCAGGGGTGAAAGCGTGGGCCGGTCGTGACGGCAGTGGTCACCGGGGCTTCCGGGGGGATCGGGCAAGCGGTGTGCCGGCTTCTGCGGGCGCAAGGTCATCGGGTCGTCGGATTCGATGCGGCGGCATCCGACGGTGTATTGCGCGTGGATGTCAGCGATCCGGATGCCGTCGAGGCCGCGCTCGCCGAGGCGGAGTCCGCCGGGCCGGCCGACGTGCTGGTCAACTGCGCCGGGGTGCTCAGCAACTCACCGGCGCTGGAGACCAGCCTGGAGGAGTGGCAGCGAGTGTTCTCGGTCAACGCGACCGGGGTCTTCGTGGTGTCCACGGCGGTCGCCCGGCGGATGGTGCCTCGTCGTCGGGGAGCGATCGTGACGGTGGCGTCCAACGCGGGGCGGATTCCACGGCACTCGATGGCGGCCTACGGTGCCTCGAAGGCGGCGTCCGCCTTGTTCACGCAGTCGCTGGGTCTGGAACTGGCGGAGTTTGGGATCCGCTGCAACGTCGTCTCGCCGGGTAGCACCCGGACGCCGATGGTCGAGCGGATGCTCGCCGAGGCCGGGTCCACCGAGGAGGACTTGATCGCGGGATCACCGCGGACGTTCAAGGTCGGGATCCCGCTCGGTCGGGTCGCCGAACCGGAGGATGTCGCGGAAGTGGTGGCGTTCCTGGTCTCGGATCGCGCCCGGCACGTGACCATGCAGGACCTGCTGGTCGACGGCGGCGCCACGATGACTCGGTGACGATGCTCCTGGTGAAGACCACGATGACCCGGTGACGATGTCTCCGGTGAAGACGATGACCTGGTGACGATGACCGGTGAACGAACCGGTATAGTCCTCGTCGCCCTCAAACAGCATCGTAAGCGAGACGTCCGCCACCCCGACGAACAAGGTCGCTACGACAAGTGCTGCGAGGGCGACGAGGACAAGCTCCCCCGCCTGCGTGCGCCCGGTGCCGCAGGTAGGGGACGTTCCGCTTCCGTCGGCTTGGGAACCGAAGTAAGCATTGCCTAACCTAACATGGATAGGCCGGGGACCCAAGTCTCCAGACCATCAGGATTGTGACGCTCGCCACGTTCGGTTCCAGGGCGGCGTCCGGCCGGGTGGTGGGAGGCGCCTACCGGAGTGACCAGGGGCGTCCGCCGGGCGATCGATCGATGGACAAGGGTGGGGCGATCGCTGGGCAAGGGTGGGGCGCCCGCTGGGCAACGGTCGGGCGATCGAAAGGCAACGGTCGGTACCGAGTGGTCGCACTGAGCGTGGCCTTTCGGTCCTCAACGTGACCACTGGCGTGCCGCAGCGCGGCCATTCGGTACCCACCGCGGCCATTCGGTGCCGAGCGCGGTCCTTCGGTGCCGAGCGCGGTCCCGAGCGTCGCCCTCGGCGGGCCTGGTGCATGGGCGCGGCGCTCGCTGTGACTCGGCTACGACGAGTTCAGCCCTCGTCGGCGGAGGCGCCGGTGACGCCCTCGTACAGGCCGATCAGGTTCCCGTCCGGGTCGCTGAAGGCGGCCCAGGAGCTGGTCGCGTCGATCGTCGACTTCGGCACCAGGACGGTTCCGCCGCCGGCCAGGGCCTTGGCCAGCACCTCGTCGATCGAGTCGACCTCGACGTAGGAACGGGGCTGGACGAAACCCTTCTGCCGCGGGGCCAGGCCGCCGCCGCTGATCTTGTTCGGGGCCTGCCACATCGGGTAGCCCTCGAAGCCGGGCACTTCGCTGATCTCCCAGCCGAACAGGTCGTTGTAGAAGGCCGTACTACGCGCGAAGTCGGAGACCGGAATGTCGATGTGAGTGATATCGCCGTGTGCCATCTGCGGGGCCTCGATTCAGAAACGGGATCGGTTTCTCGGCTATGTCCGTTCAAGTATGTCCGGAAGCACCGGTGACTGACCGGTTACGTCCGCCCGGTGTGCGAACTCAGAGCCCCGGGATGTCGTCGGGGCGGGGCAGCTTGGCGGGTGCCACCACGATGTAGAGGTCGCACACCCGCCCGTCGCGGATCGTGACCGCGTAGGCCCCGAAGGCCGGTTGACCGGGTTTCGCGTCCGCCAGCCGGTAGACCACCCCCGGTTCGCCGTTGACGAGTGCCGGGACGAAGCTGAAGCCCGGACTGCCCACCTGCTTGCCGATGCCGAGCAGGAACTTCGCGACCTCCGTACCGTGCAGCGGTCGCCGGGCGGCGAAGACCTCGCCGGCGCCGTCGCTGACCAGATTGACGTCCTCGGTCAGGAGACCGGATAGGGCGGCGATGTCCCCCTCGGCCAGTGCTTCGGCCAGACGTTGGAGGAGGGCCTCGACCTGCTCGGAGGTGGCGACCGGGGGCGGCTGCGCCTCCCGGACCCGCCGCCGGGCCCGGGACGCCTGTTGCCTGGCCGCCTCGACCGAGCACTCCAGCACCTCGGCGACCTGCGAGAACGGGACGTCCAGGACATCGTGCAGCACGAACGCGACCCGCTGCTGCGGGGCCAGCTCGTCCAGGACGACCAGGAAGGCCAGACGTACCGACTCGTCCACCTCGACGATCGACGCGGGATCGGCGGGACGCCGGCTCAGGGGCGACCCGTCCAGCTGCTGCAGCACCGGTTCGGGCAGCCACGGGCCGACATAGTGCTCCCGCCGGGATCTGGCAGAGCGCAGCAGATCGAGGGCCAGCCGGCTGACCACGGTGGTGAGCCAGGCGGCCGGAGTGCGAATCTCCCCGGGTCCGGTGACCTGCCATTTCGGCCAGGCGTCGGACACCACGTCCTCGGCGTCCGCCCAGCTGCCGGTCAGCCGGTAGGCGAGGTTGAGCAGGCGACCGCGCTCGCCGGTGAAGATCGCGGCCTTGGCATCGAGGTCATCGTTGAGATCGGTCACTGCGGCTTCTCCGGTGTCGTGGGGGGAAAGCGGACCGAGGCTCGCCGTCCGTGCGTACCGAGGCTGTCATACCCCCTGGTTACCCTGATTCTGTGACCTCCCAAGCGACTCCGGAACATGACCTCCGCGGTGTTCTGCGGCTGAAGTCGTTCCGACGGCTGTGGCTTTCGTTGGGCTTGTCGTCTTTCGGTGACTGGCTCGGTCTACTGGCCTCCACCGCGATGGCGGCCAGCCTGGGCGCGCAGAACTCCTACGCCGCCGCGAACCTGGCGGTGTCCGGGGTCCTCATCCTGCGGCTGGCCCCGGCGGTGCTGCTCGGTCCGTTGGCCGGCGTGTTCGCCGACCGCTTCGATCGCAAGCTGACGATGGTCGTCGGCGACCTCATCCGCTTCGTGCTGTTCCTCTCGATCCCGATCGTAGGCACTCTCTGGTGGCTCTTCATCGCCACCGTGCTGGCCGAGATCGTGGGATTGTTCTGGCTGCCCGCCAAGGACGCGACGGTGCCGAACCTGGTGCCGCGCGAACGCCTCGAGGCCGCCAATCAGCTCGGCCTGGCCACCACCTACGGCTCCGCGCCGGTCGCCGCCCTGCTCTTCTCGGGCCTCTCGCTGGTCGCCGGCATCATCGACAACGTCGTGCCGTGGATCGGGACCGCCCCCGACGTGGCGATGTACGCCAACGCGTTCACGAACCTCGTCGCCGCGCTGGTGATCTGGCGGCTCGACATGCCCAAGGGTCCGGCCGGCTCCAAGGGGTCGGCGGAGCCCTCCCTGTGGCGGTCGCTCATCGACGGTTGGAGCTTCGTGACCCGCACCAAGCTGGTGCGTGGTCTGGTGCTGGGCATGCTCGGCGCGTTCGGTGCGGGCGGCTTCGTCATCGGTGTCGCGCCCACTTTCGTGAAGGATCTCGGTGCGGGCGCACCCGCCTACGGTCTGCTCTTCGCGGCGGTCTTCGCCGGCCTGGCGGTCGGGATGTGGATCGGGCCGAGACTGCTGCCCGATTTCACCCGCTGGCGGCTGTTCGCCGTCTCGATCGTCGTGGCCGGGGTGTGGCTGTGCTGCCTGGCGGTCTTCCCGAACAGCGTCATGGCGGTCATCTTCACCCTGCTCGTCGGGCTCGCCGGTGGCGTCGCCTGGGTCACCGGGTACACCTTGCTCGGTCTGGAGGTGGCCGACGAGGTGCGCGGTCGCACCTTCGCCTTCGTGCAGAACGGCGCGCGCATCGTGCTGATCGGGGTGATGGCCGTCGCGCCCGGTCTGGCAGCGCTCTTCGGCGAACGTACGGTCGCCGTCAGCGAGGTCGAGCTGCACTACAACGGCGCCGCGTTCACCCTCGGCCTCGCTGGGGTGATCGCCCTGCTGATCGGGCTCATCTCGTACCGGGCGATGAACGATCACACCAGCCTCAGCCTGGCCGACGACCTGGCTTCCGCGTGGCGCAACCGCCCGACCCGTGCCGCCGACGAAGCGGCCCGGCCCCGGTATCCCGGCTACTTCATCGCCTTCGAGGGCGGTGACGGTGTCGGCAAGACCAGCCAGATCCGGCTGCTGGAGACGTGGCTCAAGGTCGATCGCGGCGAGGAGGTCATCACCACCCGGGAGCCCGGCGCGACCGAGCTCGGCTCGGCCATCCGGCAGCTCGTGCTGCACGGCGCCCAGATGGATCCGCACGCCGAGGCGTTGCTGTTCGCGGCGGACCGGGCGCAGCACGTGCAGACCGTGGTGCTGCCCGCGCTGAAACGCGGCGCCTTCGTCATCACCGACCGGTACATCGACTCATCGATCGCCTACCAGGGGGGTGGGCGCGGCTTCGATCAGGACGGCATCGACCGGATCTCCACCTGGGCCGCCTCCAGCCTGGTGCCGGATCTGACGATCGTGCTGGATCTCGATCCCGCAGTGGCACGCAAGCGAATGGCCGCGGCGGGTGTCGCGCCGGATCGGCTGGAGGCTGAGGAGCCGGCCTTCCACGCCCGGGTTCGTGAGACGTTCCTGGCCAGGGCTCGCCGTTACCCGCGGCGGTACCTGGTGATCGACGCCTCGGCCGATCCGCTGGACATCAGCGAACAGATCAAGGCCCGGCTGCGGAAGACTTTGCCGCCCGGCCCGGTCGGTGCCGAGCGGATCCGGGGGGACAAGACCGCGGCGCCGACCGAGATGATCCATCTGCCGGCCGACAGCGGTGCCGGCCACCGGGGCTCCGGCGGTGGGTTGGCCCCGGCCGGGGGCGGTGCCACGTCTGCCGCGTCGAACGCGGCCGTGCCTGTGCGGTCCGGTTCTGCCGGGTCCGCCGCCTCGCCAGCGGGCACGCCCGGCGCACCCACGCCCAGGGTGTCCACGCCCGGAACGGCGAAACCCGACGACGCCTTCGGACACTCTGCCGACGGTGACCCAGCGTTCTCCGGGCTCACTCCGGCGCGCGCGGAAGGCGCTGCGAGCTTCGCCGAATCGACGTCCGTCGAGCCGTCTTCGACCGGGCCGTCTTCGACCGGGTCGTCTCCCGGCGGGCCGTCTCCGGCCGAATCAACTCGGGCCGGGACTACGTTCGCTGGGTCGTCTCCTGCTGAATCGTCTCCTGCCGAATCGACTCGGGCCGGGGGCACGTCCGCTGGGTCGTCTCCCGCCGAACCGACTCCCGCCGAACCGACTCCCGCCGAACCGACTCCCGCCGAATCGACTCCGGCCGGGTCCACGGCCGCCGAGCCTTCTCCCGCTAGGCCGGACGCGTTCCCCGAACCCGCCCCGGCGCCCGCCGATCGACCCACTCAGGAGCTGCCTCGCATTCAGCCGCGCTCGTCGAGCCGGCCGACCGTCCCCAACCGGCGTGATGCCCGCAGGGATGTGCCGGGCGGGGCCAGGGCCGCCGTCCGGGCATTCGCCGCGAAGGTCTCGATCGCCAAGAACGATCCGGCGCCGCCGGCCCGACGGCCGGCCGAGGCGTGGGACGAGGGCGACGAGCGGGAACCGCGGCGTTCCGGCGGGGCTCGTGACCCGTGGGATCCGGCGTGACCGCGTCCGTGGCACTCGCCGAGGAGTCGGCCGGGCCGGGAGTCTGGGCCGAACTCGTCGGCCAGGAGGAGCCGGTCCGTGAACTGCGGCAGGCGGCGGGAATGTTCGCGACGGCGTTGACCGGCCAGACCGTTCCCGGCCTCACCCATGCCTGGCTGTTCACCGGGCCGCCGGGCTGTGGCCGGTCCAACGCGGCCCGCGCCTTCGCCGCCGCGCTGCAGTGCGAACGCGGTGGCTGCGGGCAGTGCCACTCCTGTCACACCGTGACGGCCGGAACCCACCCGGACGTGCACGTCGTCGCCACCGAGGCCAGCATCATCAACGTCGCTCTGGCGCGCGATCTGGTGCAGCTGGCCCAGCGAGCGCCCTCGCAGCATCGATGGCGGATCATCGTCGTCGAGGACGCGGATCGCCTCAACGAGGCCGCCTACAACGCCCTGCTCAAGGCGGTGGAGGAGCCGCCACCGCGGACGGTCTGGCTGCTGTGCGCGCCCGGCCCGCAGGATGTGGCGGTGACGATCCGCTCCCGGTGCCGCGGCGTGCGACTGCGCATCCCACCGACCGCGGCGGTCACCGAGCTTCTCGTCGCCCGTGGTGCCGACCCCGCGCTGGCGGCCTTCGCGGCCAAGGCGGCGCAGTCACACATCGGGCGGGCCGCCAGGCTGGCCAAGGACGAGTCCGCCCGGCTGCGTCGGCGCGAAGTGCTCGACCTGGCCTTCGGCCTACGCGGGGTCGGGGACGCGGTGCTTCGCGCCGGTCGTCTGATCGAAGTCGCCGGCGAGGAGGCGGCGGCCGGCACCGCGGACCGGGACGCCGCGGAGCGATCCCAGTTGCTGCGCGCTCTCGGTTACGAGAACGAGACCCGGTTGCCGACGGCGGTGCGATCCCAGGTCCGGGCGCTGGAGGCCGAGCAAAAGAAGCGGTCCACCCGTTACAAACGCGACGTCATCGATCGAGCCCTGCTCGACCTGCTCTCGGTCTATCGCGACGTGCTCGTCCTTCAGCTGGGTGCCGACATCGATCTGGTCAACGGCTCCGAGCGGGAACGACTACAGCGGCTGGCCAGAGACGGGGACGCCAGTGTCAGCCTGCGCCGGATGGACGCCATCGGCCAGGCACGAGCGCGGCTGGGAACCAGTGCCAACCCGCTGATGGTGACCGAGGCGATGCTGGTCACGATCGCCACCGCCTAACCAAGTACTACTAGCCGGATCGATCCCGAATGGCACACATATGGGTCTAACAGCCCAGATCAGGTGTCGATCCGGAAGCGGATCCGGGCGCCGAGCGGCAGCTGGGCGGCTCGGTCGAGGTGGTGGTCCGCGACCACCGCGATGACCGGATACCCGCCGGTCGCGGGGTGATCGGCGAGAAAGAGCACGGGCTGCCCGGATGGAGGGATCTGGATGGCGCCAGGGGCCAGCCCCTGGCTGTCCAGTTCGCCTGCGCGTCGCCGCACCGGGGATCCACTCAACCGGATACCGACTCGATTCGACCGGGGCGTAACGGTCCATTCCCCAGCTAGGAATTCGGCGCGCGCCTCGGCAGTGAACCAGTCGTCGTCCGGGCCGAGAACAAGATCGAGGACGGTCCCTTCCGTGCTCGCGGTGGGGCGCAGCGGCTCCGGGACGCCGACGGCATCGAGAGGAGCCCGGCCGGTCGGGAGGAAGTCACCGGTCGCCAGTGCGGGCACACCGAGACCGGCCAAGGTATCGGTGGACCGGCTCCCCAGCACGACCGGAGCGTCGATCCCGCCCCGCACGGCGACATAGCTGCGCAGCCCGGTTCGCGGCGTGCCCAGCTCCAGCACCTCGCCGGAGAGCACCACGAACGGCGCCCCGGCCGCGACCTCCCGGTCGCCATCCGGGGATCGCACGGTGAGCGGCACGTCGGCACCGGTGACCGCGAGCACCTGGCCGCCGATCGCCGCCAAGCGCAATCCACCGGCGGCGTTCTCGACTACTGCCCTCCCGGGGTCGTTGCCGACCAGCCGATTCGCCTGCCGCAACGAGCCGATGTCGGCTGCCCCGGAGCGCGACACGCCCCAGGCCGAGAGCCCCTCGCGTCCGAGGTCTTCGACCAGGCTTTGAGCGCCGGGGGCACATACGGCGAGTCCACCGGCCCCGGCCGAGGCCGAGGACGAGGACAGCCTCGCTCGTTGCGGCTCCGGCAGCTCGATCCGTTCTCTGATCGCGCGGAAACGGACCCGAGTGCCCGGCTCGAGACGTGTCGGCGGCTGCTCGTCCAGCGACCAGAGCCGGGCTGCGGTATGCCCGATCAACTGCCAGCCGCCGGGCGAGGCACGCGGATAGACCGCGGAGAACGGTCCCGCCATCGCGACCGCGCCGGCCGGAACCTCGATCCGAGGAGACGAGCGCCGGGGCACCTGAAAGGCGGGGTTTTGGCCCCGCAGGTAGGAGAACCCGGGCGCGAAGCCGATGAAGGCGACACGCCACTCCTGACCGGTGTGTGCTTTGACGAGGCCGTCGACTCCCAACCCGGTCAGTCCGGCGACGTCCTCGAGATCGGCGCCGTCGTACACGGTGTCGATGGTGACCGTGACCGAGCTCGTCTCCTCGTCCGGGACCGGGCGCAACGCGCGGAGTCGGGCCCTGGCCGCGCGAGCGGCGCCCGCGGTATCGAAACGGACCGTGATCGAGGCGGCGCCGGTGGTCACCTCGCGCTGACCCGGCAACGGGCGGCTCAGGAGCTGGCGTCGCGCGTTCTGCGCCAGGTTGGCGGGGACGCGCACGAGCAGCGCCCGTGAGCCGAGAGACGCCACGGTCGCAATCCGTCCTCCCCACACAGGATCCACCGTCGGTCCCGAGGGAGTGGACATCAGGGCCTGCTCTCCGATCCGGCTGAGGTGTGCCAAGTGACGCACCAGTGGGCTGCGTCGGAAGAACCTTGGCGTTTGGAACCGGACGGATCGCACGCCTCGCGGCGCTCGGACTCGCTCCACGTGGCTCCGCCACGTCCTGGCTCGCCTCCCTTGCGACGCGCATGCCCGACCGGCCCAAACGCACAAGGACCTTCCACGCACCCCATCAGCCATGGTGCCTCGCCTGGTCGGCGGGCACGAACGGAGGGTACGAACGGCTGAGGGTGCGGCTGGAGGGCGTCCCCGGGGTTAGGCTGCCGATGTGGGTTCTGTGATCGCCGTCGCGTTCGTGAAATACGGGCGACTGCATTACGCCGACCCGGCGGGCCACGATCTCGAGGTCGGTGATCGTGTCGTGATCGCGCATCCGACCGGGCCGCGGGTCGCCACCGTGCTCTGGGGGCCCACCGAGCCGATGGAGCCCGTCGGTGAGCTGCCGAAGGTCCTGCGTCACGCCACCGACGAGGACGCGGCTGCGGCGGACGATGCCAACCGTCGCGCGATCAAGGCGCGCACCGTCGCCAAGCGGGCGATCCGCAAGCGCGGGCTGCCGATGCAGGTGCTCGGCAGCGAGTGGGTCTCGGCCGACCAACGGGTCACCATCTGGTTCTCCGCCCCACGCCGGGTGGACTTCCGCGAACTGCTGCGGGCCCTGACCGCCGAGATCGGGATGCGGGTGCTGCTTCGTCAGGTCAACGAGCGTGAGCGCGCCAAACTCGTTGGTGGAGTGGGTGTCTGTGGCAGGGAACTGTGCTGTTCCACCTTTCTCGACACCTTCGAGCCGATCACCTTGCAGATGGCGCGCGACCAGCACCTCGGCACCGACCCGCTGCGGATCGCCGGAGCCTGTGGACGCCTGATGTGCTGTCTGCGCTACGAACATCCGGCCTACGTCGACTTCACCGGCCGCGCCTCGCACGGCGGCGACGGAGGCTGCTCGGTGGCCGACTCGTGCGGTTCACGTGCCGCCTACGAATCCGTCCGCACCGGTCAGTGAGGCAATCCGTGGCCGCGGTGGCGGTTCGTCTGGCATGCGTTCTGGCCGTCGTCGTTCTCGCCGTGTCCGCCTGCTCCGGTGCGGGTTCGCCGAGGGAGACCTCGCCGACCCGGCTGCCGGCACCCAGCACCGAACTGGACGGGCTGTACAACCAGGAGCTCGACTGGCAGCGATGCACCGACGACGTGGACTGCGCCACCGTGCGGGTGCCCGTGGATTGGGCGGATCCCACCGGCGCGACCCTCTCCATGGCGCTGAGCAGGCGCCCCGCCGACGAGGAACCGCGCGGAGTGATCGTCGTCAACTTCGGCGGGCCCGGTGTGGGTGGCGCCCAGATCCTCAAAGCCAACCCCGGAGTGCTGAGCCCCGATGTCAGCCGGCACTACGACGTCGTCGCCTTCGACCCTCGGGGCAGCGGTGCGTCCGACCCGATCGACTGCCTCACCGATCGTGAACTGGACGGATACCTGGCGGACCCTCCCGCCCGCGCGGGCGAACTGGCACAGGGCTGTCGGGCCGACGCACCCGCCGAGCTGGGTCATCTCGGCACCGACAGCGTCGTGCGGGATCTCGATCTGCTGCGATCGGTACTCGATCAGTCGAAGCTGAACTACCTGGGCTATTCCTACGGCACGCTGATCGGCGCGCTGTACGCGGACCGGTGGCCCGGAAATGTCGGCCGGTTCGTCCTGGACGGTGCACTCGACCCGTCGGTGTCACTGGACCGGCTGGTCACCCTGCAAGCCGCCGGCATGGAGCAGGCCCTGGCCGGCTACGTGGAGGCCTGCCTCGCCGGCAAGACCGGCAGATGCCCACTCTCCGGCGACCGCCAGGCGGCGATGACGCAGGTCGGGGAACTGCTCGCGGCGACGGCGAAGCAGCCGCTGGCGACCGGCACGCGACGCACGTTGACCGGCACACTCGCCACCACCGGGGTGATCTCCTCGCTGTATCGCGAGTCCTCCTGGCGGGGACTGTCGAGTGCACTGGCCGCGGCGCAGGAGGGGGACGGCTCCCGACTCCTGCAGCTGGCGGACGAGTACAACGGCCGGACGCGGGCCGGAAAGTACGCGTCCAACCTGTCCGAGGCCTATTGGGCGGTCACCTGCCTCGACTACCCGGTCGTCACCGATCCGGCTCGGATCTCCGCCACGAACGCCGAGATCCGCCGGCGGGCACCGATTCTGGGGCCGCACCTGGAGTTCGACCCGCAGCCGTGCACGGATTGGCCGGCGCCCAGCACCCGGACTCCGGCTCCGGTGCGCGCGCAGGGCGCCCCGCCGATTCTCGTGATCGGTACGACGGTCGATCCGGCCACGCCGTACGTGATGGCGCAGTCGCTGGCGGGGCAGCTGGCCAGCGGCGTGCTGCTCACCAGACAGGGCGAGGGGCACGGCGCCTACCGTCAGGGCAACACCTGCATCGACGAGATCGTCGACACCTTCTTCCTGGACGGCGACCCACCCGCGCGGGGCACCCGCTGCCGCTGATTTCGCGGCTGGCGGCAATGGGTGGCGAAGCTGCTCCGCGAGACCGTTATGATGGTCGCCGTACCTGGGCTTCGGCCACGGGTCACGCCGCCTTAGCTCAGTCGGCCAGAGCGATTCACTCGTAATGAATAGGTCGTGGGTTCGATTCCCACAGGCGGCTCCACGCGGGTCACGGGGCTCGATCCCCGTCGTGACACCGGCTCCCCTCAGGCTTCGGCCACGTCCACGCCGAAGGTGAACTCTCGCTCGCTCCCCGGCTCCAGTCGGATCCGATCGCTGCAGTCCGGCCGGTTGAAGGCGTTGGTCGGGAGCTCCACCGGCTCGAGGGCGACCGATTCGCGACGGCCGCGGTCCAGGGTGTCTCCGGTGAAGACATGCATCAGCCCGTCGCGCTGCCAGACGGTCAGGCTGAGTCCGCTCGCCGGATTGCGGACGCGGGTGCGGATGATTCCGTCGGCGTCCGGCTCCAGATCGCCGAACGCGTCGTCCAGGACGGCATCGCCGATCGGCCGGGACGTGCGGAAGTCCTCGCCCGAGCTCGGGCCGACACCGGTGAAGGCCGCTGCTCCCGGGAGCGGGATCATCGCCTCGTCGGTGCGGATGCGCGTACGCGCCGGCACCTGCAACTCGAGGTGGTCGATCGGCTCGCCGCCGCCGTTCCCGAGCCGGAAGTAGGGATGCCAGCCACAGCCGTACGGCGCGGCCCGGTCGCCGACGTTGCGGGCCAGGACCTGCACGGTCAGACTGCCGGGCGCGATGGTGTGGACGACCTCCAGATCCACCGCGAACGGGTAGCCCTCGAACGTGCCGGGGCGGATCCTGGCGCCCGAGCGCACCGTGGCCCGGTCGTCGGTGGCCGTCGCCTCGAGCACCGTCATGGTCATCAGCCGCAGGAAACCGTGCATGATCTGTCGTCGCTCCGGCGGTGTTCCCGGCAACAGGTCGTACCGCTCGCCGTCGAAGGCGTAGCGACCCTCGGCAACCCGGTTGGAGAACGGAGCCATCAGAGCGCACCGGGCCCCACCGGTCGGGCTGATCATCTCGGCCTCGTCGCGGTAGCCGTCCACGACATCGCCGACCCCGTCGACTCCCGGCGTCCAGCTCAGCAGAGTCGCTCCCAGCAGGGCGATCTCGGCCTGTGCGCCCCCGCCCGTCGTCAGGCGCACCGTCTGCTGGCTGCCGAACCGTCCCTCTTCCACGGTGAAGATGTCCATGCCGGTTCAGATTAGTGCGGCGGATCGATGATCCACGGTCTAGTGCGGCGGATCCCTGCCCTGCGGCCCTCGGTCATTCGGGTGCGGGCTGCGGCGCCGATCGATGACGCTGCGTCACGATCAGCCGTGGCGGTTCACGCGCTTGGTCCCTTGCGTCCCGATAGTTCACTCAGGTGACCAACGTTTCTGTTGTGACTTGTGTGAACAGTGTGTCGGTAGTGACATAAATCCGCTACTTTCTCTTCCGGCGTGTCTAGTTGACATGCGACGAAAGACTCCAATGGGAGTTACATCCATGTAGTTTTCGGAGGCAGTTGTAGTGAGCGAACCTGCCAGTTCTCGGGCCCTGCAGCGTCGCCAGGCACCATCCTTCATCCGTTCCGCACGCGTCCTCGGCACGGGCGCGATGCTCACCGTCGCGTGCCTGGGCATCGCCTCGAGCGCGATCGCGGATCCCTATCCGAGCCAGCAGCAGGTGGACGACGCCCGGGCGCAGGCCGGCGCCACCTCGTCCCGCATCGGCACGCTCGAGAACGAGATCCTCACTGCCCAGGACCGTCTCGAGACCGCGCAGATCGCCGCCGAGGCCGCCACCGAGGACTACAACGAAGCCCAGGTCAAGCTCGAGGAGGCCACCACCGCGGCGGAGGAGGCCGCCGCGCAGGCGGACCGGGCCAGCTCCGAGCGGGCGGCGAAGCAGCAGGAGATCGGCGTCCTCGCTGCGGCCACCTACCGCAGCGGTGCCGGCCTCGGCGCCGGGATCGAGGCGTTCCTCTCCCCGGGCGGGCCGCAGGATCTGATCGACCGGACCGACGCGGTCACCATGCTCAGTCAACGGCAGCAGGAGGCTTTCAAGGAGGCTGACCAGGCGGCGAACACCTCATTGCAGGCCACTCGGAAGGCCAAGGCGGCCGAGGTCGCCCGGGCGCGGGCCTCCGCCGAGGCCGAGGCTGCCCGCCAGCGCGCCGAAGCCGCCGTCGCCACCGCCGATCGAGATCTGACCCAGACTCAGAACCGGCGCGCCGCGCTGATCCGCCAGCTTGCCGTCCTCAACCGAACGACCGAGGAACTGCAGCGCCAGCGGCAGGAGGAGATCGAGGCCGAGCTGGCGGCCGCGGCGGAGGCGGCGGCGCGCCAGGCGGCGGCCGAACGGGCGGCTGCCGAACGGG